>CAZZVG010000341.1:0-6532 GCA_964657295.1 Iningainema sp.
CCCCAGTCGTAGACTTAGCCAAATCTCTCACCGAGATTCAAGAACAAAAACTTGTTAAAGACTTTGATCAATTTGAAGCCGACACTGGCTGGAAACTGAGGGTTTTAACCCAATTTGATCGCACCCCAGGCAGAGCAGTGATCAATTTTTGGGGTTTGGACGACAAAAGCATTTTGCTTGTTGCGGATTCGCGAGGCGGTAACATTCTCAGTTTTAGTGTTGGTGACGCAGTTTACGATCTGCTCCCACGTACTTTTTGGATAGAATTGCAAACCCGCTTTGGCAATTTGTATTACGTGCGAGAGGAAGGAGAAGATCAAGCCATCCTCAAAGCCATGGAAACAGTTAAGAACTGTTTGAGTCAGGGCGGTTGTAATGTTGTTCCTGGACTTCCACCAGAGCAGTGGATTCTCACTCTCATCAGTTCAGTTCTAGGTGGAATAATTTGTGGATTTGCAGCTCAACCCCGTGGCAAAGGACAAATATTTGCTTGGCAATGGGCTTTAATTTTCTCTCCTTTGTGGGGAATCTTGTTCATTGCCTTTGGTATCGGACCGGTGGTATCAAGGACTCAAGAATGGTTACCTCTGGTTCGCAACATCATCGGTTTTCTCATCGGTGCTTTGGTTGCTTATTTGTCCCCTAATTTTAGTCGGTCTTCTCCCAGTGCAATGGATTAATTAGCTGGTAAGCTGAAGGCTAATAGCAGAAAGCGGGTGAATTGATGGAATGGCATATAACTGATGCTCAAAGTTTGGCAATCATTGATCGCGAAGTAGGCGATCTGGGATTTTCACCCGCAGAGTATGAGATAGTCCGACGGGTGATTTATTTTACAGGTGACTTTGAGTACAAATCTTTGATTCGTTTTTCGGAACGTGCTTTGCAAGCTGCCGCAGCAGCACTGGCGGCACGTACTACCATTGTGGTCGATGTCCCAATGGTACAGGTGGGGATCGCCTACAACATTCAAAACACCTTTGCGAATTCTGTGTATTGTAGCTTAGATACACCTACTCGTCCTCAGAAAGACAAAACTCGTGTTGCCTGGGGCATTGAAACTCTAGCTAAACGTTATCCAGAAGCCATAATTGTCTTAGGTCAAGCACAAACGGGTCTTAGTGCGATCGTTGACTTAATCGAGGCAGAGGAAATTAGACCTGCTTTAATCATTGCTACACCTCCTGGATTTGTGAATGTAGATGCGGCTAAAGAACGGTTGTGTAACTCTTTAATCCCTAACATTACTATTGACAGTCGCAAAGGCAATGCTGTCGTGGCAGCTGCCATTGTCGATGGGTTAGTAGACTTGGCTTGGCAAGCTTATGGAGAGAGATGAGGTGGAATAGAGGCATAGGAGGCGCGGAGTTTTCATTCCTGACTCCTGACTCTTTTTCACCAATCGCTACTTGAAGGGCGACGGCGACGTGGTCTTTCCTGTTGGGGATCGCGCAAGCGGCGACTGATTTCGGTAAAGTAATCCCGTCGCAAATAAGGATAATCGCTGACCCACAATTCGCGACTGGGAATATAGACATCGGTAATTTCTTCAATTCTGCTTAAATCAGGAGTATTCGACATGACGATCATTTCCGCAATTTGACCGCGACTTATCGCCTTGAGGGAAACTCGTAATGGTGCTTTTAACTCAGCAGTAAATCCTGAATCATCACCCACTTCTAGGTTAATTCGTTTTTCCCGGTTTTCGACAATCACCAAATCGCCTTTGTTGTTAACGGTTTCCTGTTTCCCCATCAACTCTTCAGTAATCCAGAAATCTTGCACTCGACCACGGAAAAAGCCACTGTATTTGTAACGGCGACATTCCACATTACGCATACTCGCCCGAAACACAGGTCCCCATAACCAGTAAAAAGCGCCAACCATCCCTAGTAGAAATATGATTGGACCAAAATCAAGTCGGAAAAAAACTTTCACAAGCAGAATGATCGCTATACTAACGACAGAAATTAACAGCCGCTGTAGAAAATCTGAAAACTTCCCCCAATAGTACTTGTACTGTGGACCACTAGCAATCAGAGGCATAACTTGTTCAAATTTCTTGCGCGTGAGAGGAACTAACATGATTTTGGATTTTGGATGCGTGGATTTTGGATGAATTATGCTTTCTGCTGATCGTTGAAGACTCTAATCTAAGTTTTTTCGTAAGGCTCATGACGTGCTTCTCTAAAGAAGCCTACACTTACTGCACCGCAAAATTGTCTGGATCTGTCACAGGATTTTTTCTAATCCATATACTAAAGACTTTAGCTCGAGGACTTTGCGAATTGCCAGTAGCACTCCAGGCATATAGCAAGCCCGATCGCTCGTATCATGTCGAAGAGTATAAATTTGACCTGCTGCACCAAAAATGACTTCCTGATGGGCAATCAGTCCTGGCAAACGCACGCTGTGAATTCTAATCCCTTCATTTGCTATACTACCCCGAGCTCCTGGTAAATTTTCCGTTTCCTCTACAAGAGATTCGTTAAAAATTTTCCCCATTTCTCCCAACATCTGTGCGGTTTGAATTGCCGTACCACTGGGAGCATCAGCTTTTTGGTTGTGGTGCAGTTCAATAATTTCTACATGGTCAAAATGTTGAGATGCCGCGATCGCCGCTTGTTGCAGCAGCACCATCCCAATCGAGAAGTTCGGAATAATCAGACATCCGGTACTTGCTTTATCAGCAAATTCCACTAGATTCTCAAGTTGTTGTGCAGATAATCCCGTTGTACCGACAACAGGACGAATACCATAGGCGATCGCACTGCGAATATTGTCATACACAGAATCCGGATGTGTAAAGTCTACCATCACCCCTGGCTGTTTTTCTTGAGCCGCAAATGCCAGCATTGATTCGATCTGATTAGTAATTGGAATTTCCAATGGTTCATTTAAACCCGCCAGTTCCCCTGCATCTTGACCTTGAAATTCAGGGCTTCTATCAATTGCACCGACTAAATTCATATTTGGTGCTTGTGCCACTGCTTTGATCACTTCACGTCCCATTTTGCCAGCTGCACCATTGACAACAACTGGGATATTGATTTGATTTGCCATAATATACAAGTTTTAAATCATCAAAGGAATTTTGATCTTTCCCATGGCTAAAGCTCAGGGGATTCTAACCGGAGTTCGCGTTCGCGGGATAGAATCCCACGGCGCTCCGTTGACGAGATGTTTTTTGTCTTGGAGCTAAAAACACTATACCGTTTAGGAAGGATATTAAACTCAGCAAGCTTTTCGCAAGACTCGCTGGTCTTGAAAACCGGACTTGAGGTAGAGTAGGTAGCCAGCGAGTTACCATTTTGCGAATGTCGGCGTAAGGTAGGAAATATATTTAGTTTTTTCAGCAGTGCTTGGTGGTTGACGACTTGCACGATTGACAGCATCTTTAACTTGACGGTTACGCCACATGCTGAGCGGCTTTCAGCTAGACTTCGTTGTAAAGCCAGGTTTAAATTTTTGTACCATTCCCATCTACTACGTCCTTTACTGGATTTGAGTTGGAACTGACCGACAGATCAGCAACTTAATCCAGAGGATCATCCGTTTGTTTACTTAAAAAGTAGTATAATCTAAAACAAGCTAGGAGTTTCCATAAAAATATCTTAAGATATGTTAAGAAAATTTATTGAAGATCACAATCCTAAACAGTGTACTAATAATATCATCTAAACAGAAATAATTACCAACGTTAATTTCGTGAAAAAGATAAATTAAAGGGCTGAACAGACATGTTGCAGCTGTAAGCTTTAAAGCCTTCCTTAGTTCTTTGAGCTTGACATTGACAGCAATAGTAAACTGTCACTAGTCCAAAGTTACCTTAATAGTTGACAGTTTACTATTGCTAAACAAAACAACGTCTCAATATAAGAATATCTTATAATGAAGTCCAAAAAAATGTGCCCAATGTTATTTACTATACTGCTTAGGCTTTCGGAGGTAAAAAAATGAGCTTACCACCGCCACTGCCTGATAATGAGATAGGTAGGCTTGATGCACTTCATCAGTATCAAATTCTTGATACTCCTTCAGAAAAAGTGTTTGACGATTTCACTTTCTTGGCTGCACAAATTTGCCAAACCCCAATTGCGCTTATTAGTCTTGTCGATGGAAATCGACAGTGGTTCAAATCGAAAGTGGGCTTGACAGTGGCAGAAACTAGCCGAGATTTGGCGTTTTGTGCTTATACAATTTTGCACTCACAACCGTTGCTTGTCAGAAATGCATTAGAAGATCCGAGATTTTCGACAAATCCTTTGGTGACTTCCGATCCTCACATTCGGTTTTACGCTGGTGCACCCCTAATAACACCTGAGGGATTTGGGATTGGAACGCTCTGTGTGATTGATATGGTACCGCGAGAACTGAGTTTGGAACAGGTGGAGGCATTAAATGTATTAAGCAGTCAAATTATAGCTCAGTTTGAGTTGCGGCGTAATGTGATGATTATGTCCCGCAGTATCATTCAGCGTCAGCAGGCGGCTGCCAGACTTCGCCGCCAGAACGAATTTATTGAAGTTTTCTATTATCGGGGAGTGGAAAAAGCTCGCAAAGGAGACTACAAGGCAGCGATCGCAGACTTTAACCAATTCTTACAGCTTAATCCCAAAGGTTTTAAAGCTTACTACAACCGAGGACTTGCCCGCCGTCATCTTGGAGACTTAAAGGGAGCAATGGCAGACTTTGATATATATCTGCGGTCCAATCCTGAAGATGTCGAAGCTCGCTATGAACGGGGGCTTGTTCGCTCTGAATTTGGAGACTATAAAGGAGCAATGGCAGATTACAGCTTTGCCATGCGTATTCAGCCGGATAAGCCTATTTTCGACTCAGAACAAGTCTTTTCTGCGAAATTAGAAGAAAAACAAAATTTAGCTGTAAATTATACTGAGTTACTACAGATTAATCCTCAGAACAATGAAGCAACTCGGACTGCGGTTGATGTTGAAGTTGATTCACAATATCAGGCAGAACCAACTGTTGATTACACAGATGACCATCTAGAACATCAGTCAGGAACAGTTACCAGTTACACTCAGTCTGGGAAGAATAATCTCAACAGTGCCGAAACTTATATCACTCGAGGTGACACCCGTTCTCAATTGAAAGATTACAACGGTGCAAGCAAAGATTATACTGAATCTTTACGGCTCAATATTGATGATACAGAAGCTTATCTTAGCCGAGGTCATGCTCGCAGTAAGCTACAAGATTACCTTGGAGCCATCGAAGATTATACTGAATTCCTACGAACTAATCCTACCAATGCTAAAGCTTATATCAGTCGAGCTATTGCCCGTTCCAAGCTAAAAGATTACAACGGTGCAATGGAAGATTACAAAAGAGCGCGGCAAGCATCTACTATCGTGATTTCCGCAAGAAAGGTAATTTGAGAATTTACCCGGATTTACCGAGGAAATTATCAAGATATTTCTCTCAAAATATCCCTATTGAGCTTGCCTATCAACAATTACGTTGTTTGTTAATGGTTGATGGTGAGATCAGTCCTGTTCGCGTTCGCGAACGAGCGTCAGCGTTAGCGAGGAAGGGGCATCGGCACGAGCGTCACCCGAAGGGTTGATAGTTAATTGCAATTAACCATTAACCGAACACACAGATATGACTCCTCGCACTATTGGATGTTAAAAAAAATCTGGAAAGTTTGACGTGCTATGAATAAGAGGTGCGAAGTTAGATATAAAGGGAATGCTTGGTAGCTAACAACCAATTGTTAATCGCTAACAACCAATAACTAACAATCCCGAACAACTTATGATGAATAAACGTTTCCTTTCTCCAGATGATCTGCCACCAGTAAATGCAACGCTACTTGATGAGTTACTACAGAGGCAATTAGCAGAAGCCATAGGCAAAGGTTTTTATCAAGCCTGTGGTCCCATTTCACGGGTTTTGTTATCGAATTGTCACTGGTATTTCAAAACGAATGCTAACCCCCTAACGCTGATCGTTTTCTGCTACGACATAGAAAGTTACTGGCATATCGTAAATGCTACCCCCCAATTACTTAACAGGTTAAAACTCTTTTCTAATAGTGCCAAAATTCGCCTCTGTCCCCCAACGGATAAAGGTGCGCCTTGGGAAATTGGATTAGAAGAAACATCAGATGATGGAGAGTTGTAGACAACTACGTTGTCAAGACACCCAACAGCAACAATTCTGGAGCGCACTATCCAATCATCTGCCCGGAACTTGTCCCAAAAGCAGATTCCGGGCGTATTTGTTCAGCAATCGGTATGGTCGTTGGTCTTTTGTTAGAAAAAACTAATGACAAACCTCACTCCCTGTGTATCCAAATTTAATTTAAATGTGTGATAAACAGCTTAACAAAGAAAAACCGACTTCCGGGATGGCGCAGAATCTTCTTTGGCGTTCGCACACGCATCCTCGCTTGGTATGTCGTGCTGATGGCTTGCTCCACATTAGTCTCTATCTTGGCAATCCGTGAGGTTCTCCTGCTGCGACTGGAAGCGCAAATTGAAAAATCTATCGCTCATGAGCTAGA
>CAZZVG010000342.1:0-6522 GCA_964657295.1 Iningainema sp.
CACGGGATACCCTTGGTTTGGGGTATGGGCTGAATGGCCTTGGCTCATCGTTTCGTCAGTATCTAGCAGCTGGGGGAATCGGCAACTTTATTGGTGATGGAAAACTGAACTACAACCCAGAAAATATCTTTGAGGCTTATTACAATTTGAGTGTGACGAAATCCACCACACTCGGGTTCGACCTACAGTACATCATCAACCCTGGATATAATTCAGACCGTGGTCCAGCGACGTTTATTGGGTTTCGCATACATACGGAATTTTGAAGAACGCAACAGGAGATTCAACAACACATGCAGTCCTGTAATCGCTGCCTTAACAGAAGTGTTTGAGCAACGGTTGCAGGGGCTTGAGGGAGAAGTTGTAGTCGGATAACTTCCGAACATTTACTCATAACTCAAACCACACCTTTACTAACAAACCAGTTTTCAATTATTAAATCATTAAAAAACTCAAAGCTCAGAAAAATTATTAGTTACTAAAACCAAATTATTACTATAAGCAATACTCGCAATTTGACCATCTACAAAAGCAGGAGTTTTACCAATATTGGACAATCTAGACCTTTCTTGGGCGTGCCATTGTGCTGCTTGTAAATCGTAATTTAGTATTGGCATTTTTAAAGGTATTTGATTAATATATTCCAGCAAGAATTGACGTTTTCGTGATTCCACCAAACGTAAACAACCAGATAAAAGCTCGTGCATTACAACTGAACCAGTTGCAGTCTCTCGTTGATGCTCAGTAAGTTTTTTGAATACATTAACATTAGGAATTTGACGAGTCGCTTCTGAAATAATATTTGTGTCCAATAAATACTTTATGCTCAAAACTCAACATCCCTACCGACAGAGCGATCGCGAAGCTCCGCAAAATCTACATCATCAAAAGTAATGTTCTCCTGCTGCATCCTTTCTCTAAATCGTAAAGTCATATCCCAAAAGCCCTCAGACTTTGTCTGTTCCTCCTCTAATAAATCAGCACTTCCTACATCAACGCTTCCCTTCTTTGCTGTCCCATCCGAACAAGTCTGCAACACCTCCTGAGCACTCTTCAAAATTGCAACCCGCCGATTCTCAATTCGTTGCTGGCGCAGAAACTCAAATAAATACTCCTGTTCTTCTGTGGGCAAACTCTTAATAGAATTAAGAATTTCTTGTAAAGTCATCATAGAAGCTCCTCTAAACTAAACTCCACCTTTGCTAACTGTATTTTAATCTCTAAATCCAAAGCCTTTGCACATTTGTGCTGCCAAATCCGTAGTTATTGAGCAAACACCGCGAGCTAGAAGCTCGCGGATTCGAGTAATCTCCTTTTCATAGGTAGGCACTTTCTCTGCAAAGGGTAACAAGCCAGCTTTTTTATCTCCAACAAAGGCAATAATTGTAATAAAGGAAACTCGAACTTGCGTGATTTAGTGGTAGAAACACAAACCTGGTTGTTTGTAAGTTCAATATAATTGATAAAAGTCAAGAAGTCGGAAAGATTGTATTGAAAAACTAAAAGGTTTTATCAGTAATAATACTCAGTCTAAATCAAACTCTAACTATAGCAGTCCTAAATCATTCGTGAAAAACGAGATCCCCGACTTCTTTAAGAAGTCGGGGATCTAAGAAAAAAGACATTTTGCCCCTAGAGACTGGAAGTCCAAGATGTTTCATTTATTCCATAAAACCGTTACTAGTTAAGTTTCAAAGTCGGTGGCGACGGGGATTAAGTGTCCAGTCGCATACCGATGAATAATGCTTGAAAGAAGAGTCTGGTAAGGAAGCCCCTCCTCGAGGGCAAGGCGCTGAATGGTTTCTAGATCATCAGAGGAGAGACGGATATTGACATGCTTTTCCTTCTTGATACTTACTCGTGCTGCCTTTTGATACCGATCTTTCTCATCGGTAACATTCTTTACAGATACCCATTCCCCTCGCTCGAAGGACTCAAGTATCTCCTTTTCATCACGATCATAAATGTCTGTCATAAGTACCTCCGCGTTGCTTTCCTTGATGGAATAATGGTTTTCAAAAATATCCACTCCTCGTCTTCAACGAAGGGAACAAGGAAAACATAGTCTTCAATCCAGACGATGAACATTCGCTGGTTCGGATACCGCTCTTTATTTGGGTGCTCAACGACATCAAGGAGCTTTCCGTCAGCGATCGCAGCTTCAACTACCTCAAATGAAACACCTCGTGTCTCAATGAGGGATAGATTCTTTGCAGGGTCTCACTGAAATGGTTTCATTCATCTTATTATATGACAATGTGTGCCTTTTGGAAATACATAGTTTTAGCACTTGGGGATTTGTCCACGAATAAGTTATCATAAACCCCTCATGGGTTGTCAAAAAGATGAATACAAGTTATGCAGGCACGGTAAACTAATGAAATTGACTAATATAGTTAAGCCTTGTATTTTAAACAAAACAGTATCCTATGCCTGCGTTTTTATTAGAAGTTGGTACAGAAGAACTACCCGCAAGCTTTCTGAGTGAGGCGATCGCACAGTGGCGATCGCACATTCCCCAAACTCTGGAAGCACACAGCCTGACAAACGAAGCCGTGAAAGTTTACGGCACTCCCCGGCGTTTAGCGGTACTGATTGAAGGACTGCCATCGCAGCAACCGGATCGCGAAGAGGAAATTAAAGGCCCTCCCGCACAAGCCGCGTTTAAAGATGGCAAGCCAACCCAAGCAGCACAAGGGTTTGCTAAAAAGCAAGGTGTGGAAATCGACGCCTTAGAAGTTCGCCCCACCGACAAAGGGGATTTTATCTTTGTGCAGAAGGTTATCCCTGGTCGTAGTGTAGCGGAAATTCTCACAGAACTTGTCCGAGAGTGGATTTTTGGTTTAGAAGGTAAGCGGTTGATGCGCTGGGGCGATGGAGATGCAAAATTTTCTCGACCGATTCGCTGGTTGGTTGCTTTGTTAGATGATTGTGTACTGCCCATAGAGTTCGTGAATGGTTCCGAGACGATCAATAGCGATCGCTTCTCTTACGGTCATCGCGTCTTGCATCCAGAAATCGTCACAATTTCTCAAGCTACTGATTATACCACTTCCCTCGCCTCGGCATATGTTGCTGTTGATGTCGAGCAAAGGGCAACGACTATTAAACAGCAGGTGAACGAGTCAGTACGCAACTTGGATGGCTATACAGAAATTTACCCAGATTTGTTAGCGGAAGTGACTAACCTGGTGGAATGGCCTTCAACGGTTGTGGGCAAATTTGAATCAGAATTTTTGAATCTCCCAACCGAGGTGACGACTACGGTGATGGTGAGTCACCAGCGTTATTTTCCTGTGTTCAAAGCCGCAAACAATAAAGAATTACTTCCCTATTTCATAACAATTTCTAACGGCGATCCCGCAAAGTCAGATATAATTGCTGTCGGAAATGAAAGAGTCATCCGCGCTCGCTTAGCTGATGGACAGTTCTTCTACAAAACAGATTTATCCAAGCCTTTGGAAAACTTTTTGCCTCAGTTGGAAAAAGTGACTTTCCAAGAGGATTTGGGTTCTTTGCGTCAGAAAGTAGATCGAGTGTGCAGGATTGCTGAGCAAATTATCGAACAATTACAAGTTGGAGCGGAATGTCCGAGTATCGAAAGAGCCGCTTTATTGTGTAAAGCCGATCTTGTGACTCAAATGGTTTATGAATTTCCTGAATTACAGGGAATCATGGGACAAAAATATGCTTTGGTTGGTGGCGAATCAGAAGCCGTCGCGACGGCAATTTTTGAACATTATTTGCCACGAGGCGCAGATGATATTTTCCCCCAAACTTTAGCAGGTCAAGTTGTCGGCTTGGCAGATAGACTGGACACACTGGTCAGTATTTTTGGTTTAGGGATGATCCCCACAGGCTCCTCTGACCCCTTCGCCTTGCGTCGGGCAGCTAATGCTATTATTAATATCACTTGGGCAGCTAATTTGAGCATTAATTTACAAGACTTAATAATGCAAATTAGCACAGATTTTGCTGATGAACGTCACAAGGACAAGCAACAATTAATTGCCGCATTGCAAGAGTTCTTCCGGCAACGCATTCGCACTCTGTTGCAAGAAGAACATCAGATTGATTATGACTTGGTGAACGCAGTTTTAGGAGAAAATGACCCAGAATATGCAGAACGAGCGTGGAAAGATTTATTGGATGTACGCGATCGCGCTTTATTTCTGCAACAAATTCGCAATAGTGGAATTTTGGAAAAAATCTACGAAACCGTGAATCGTTCCACTCGTTTAGCTGCACAAGGAGATTTGCCGACAACAGAACTAGAACCATCAAAACACATCCGTAAGGAATTCTTTCAAAAGCCTTCAGAGGCAGCTTTTTACAACGCTCTATTGGGTTTAATTCCCCAAACTGTCGCCGCACAGAGTTCGCGAAATTACATGCAGTTAGTGACAGCTTTAGAACGGATTGCTCCCACAGTCAGTAACTTTTTTGATGGTTCAGAAAGCGTTTTAGTGATGGACTCAAATCCAGATATTAAGCAAAACCGCTTAAATTTACTGGGATTACTTCGGAACCACGCCCGTGTTTTGGCTGATTTTGGTGCGATCGTCAAAAAATTGTAGCATAAGTCAACAAAACGTTGTGTCATTGATGTCAATAAACGCTAGGATAAGGATTGCTTGACCAGAAAGCTCTGCCACAATCTATGTCCAAAGCTCATGTCATAGGAATCGGAAAGTCCGGTGTTGCTGCGGCAAGATTGTTGAAACGAGAGGGTTGGGAGGTAGAGTTGAGCGATCGCAATACCTCCAAAAACCTTCTTAATCAACAACTTGAACTTGCTACAGAACAAATAACAGTTAAATTAGGATACTCTCTGGAATTAGAAGATTCTAATTTACCTCAATTGATTGTCACAAGTCCGGGTGTCCCTTGGGATATTCCTTTGTTAGTCAAGGCAAGAAAATTGGGCATTGAAACAATTGGAGAAATGGATCTTGCATGGCAACATTTACAATCCATTCCCTGGGTGGCAATTACCGGAACTAACGGAAAAACTACCACAACCTCCTTAGTGGCGGCAATATTTCAAGCAGCAGGATTAAACGCTCCTGCCTGTGGCAATATCGGCTATGCTGCTTGTGAAGTTGCTTTGTCTTTGGGGAAGAAGAAGGAAGTACAAGCTCCCTTAGAATTTTCCGCACAATCCGAAATCCAAAATCATCTTGATTGGGTGATTGCAGAGATAAGTAGCTATCAGATAGAGTCGTCTCCTTCTATCAAACCACGGATTGGTGTTTGGACAACTTTCACGCCAGATCACCTTAGCCGTCATAAAACTTTAGAAAACTACTACAATATTAAAGCGCAACTGTTGCATCACTCAGAGTTACAAGTCTTTAATGGTGATGATGCATACTTGAGCAAACTGGGTTTGAATCATTGGCCAGATGCCTATTGGACAAGTGTTAAAGGGAAAAAGGATCTCATAGGTAAGAAAGGTTTCTATATTGAAGACGGTTGGGTGCTAGAAACTAGAGATGCAACCTCTATGCCAGACGAACGGATTGTGGAAGCCTCCGCTTTGCGGATGGTGGGAGAACACAATTTGCAAAATCTGTTGATGTCAGTAGCCGCAGCAAGGTTGGCGGGGATTGATAAAGATGCGATTTCTCATGCCATTAGGGAATTTCCAGGCGTACCCCATCGCCTAGAACACATTTGTAGTTGGGAAGGTATTGATTTTATTAATGACAGCAAAGCAACTAATTATGATGCTGCTGAAGTTGGTTTAGCCTCTGTGGAAAGTCCAGTGATTTTAATTGCCGGTGGCGAAGCGAAAGATGGTGATGATACTGCTTGGATAGCGCAAATTAAAGCTAAAGCTGCTTTTGTCCTACTTATCGGTAATGCAGCACCGTTATTTGCCCAACGTCTCAAAGATGCTACTTATTCCCACTACGAAATAGTGGAAACAATGGAAAGGGCGATTCCCAAGTCGGCAGAATTGGCGAAACAGCATCAAGCATCCGTGGTGTTATTATCTCCTGCTTGTGCAAGTTTTGACCAGTATGCTAATTTTGAACAAAGAGGCGATCATTTCCGTGAGTTGTGTCTGGGGTTGTTGTATAAATCTAGGGAATAGGAGGCAAGGTATAAACGTGGTTCACTAGTTAAGCATCTAAAACATGGAATCTGCTACGTGGGGGGTTGGCTTGAATCGCCGACAAAAAAAGATCCACAAAGAAAAACAATTAGTTTGCACAATTTCAAGACTGGCAAACGACTGACTCAAAATGCTACACCATTCGATTGTTAGCTTCTTGCTTATAACTCATGGCGAGTAATTTGACGCTCATTAAAATGAGCCTTTGTGTTTCATCCGTGGTTTAAAAACGCACGGTTTCCATACATATCGGAGTTTTTTTAGATGAAACAATTTGGGTTATGAGCAATGTCCTATAGTGATTTTAAAGATTTAGATAGCCTAAAATCTTTGGGGATTACAACGATTGAATCAGTACAAAATTTAATAGCTTCCGAATCGATTGAACCGAGCTTATTTCT
>CAZZVG010000343.1:0-3846 GCA_964657295.1 Iningainema sp.
GACTCCATTGGAGTCTATCAAGAAAAGCATGTACCAACCCGGAGGTGCGATGTTAGGGTTCTGAGTCACTACTGCTTGAATTGATGTACCACCTTGGGAAACAATATCGAGATCGACTAAACGTTGTCCGTTGTCAAACGAATGGGTCGTTACACCATTTTTTACGATGCTTGCCCAGCGGATGTTTCCTGCTTGTGGCGATTGAATTGCGATAGTTTGACCGTATTTCCACTCCGTTGGTACGTTATTAATAACTGGACGTGGACCTTTGAACAAGTATGGTGGGCTGAAAACTTCTAACCGCATTTCCTCTTCTGGACTGACCATTGTCAGGATTACCTCCAGCAGCCACGACTCTGCCGTCTGGAAGCAATACAGCTGTGGAATGATACAGGCGAGGAACGGTTGCAGCTGCCATCAGATGCCATGTGTCAGTCGCTGGGTCGTAAATTTCTGCTTGCAGCCTTGCTAATGGTTGATCCTCTTGTTTGAGAGAGCCTCCAGTGACGAAAACCGTGTGATCTGGTAGTAAAACAGCGTTCAAATGTAGGCGAGGAAGTTGCAATGGAGCGGCCTCAACGTAGACGGGATTTGCTGCCTTTAAATCCACAATACTCACTTTGTCAGTCGCGTCTCTCTGATCTGGCTTAATTGGTCCACCAGCAATGACCATCACTTTCTGATCCTGTGCTGGGGGTAACATCACGCTTGCAGATTGATTGCGAAAAACAGGAGCTAGAAGGTCTGGGACAGGCTTTGTTTGAACGGGGTTTTTCGTTAAATCGATGATGCTGGGTTCAACTTGAAGCGGATCATCCATGCGACCACCGGAGAAAAAGACTCTTCCGTCTGCTAATAGAAACAGATGAGCATAAAATGGCAAGCCAGGAAAACCTTGTTGGAAATGAAGTTGTTGCCAGGTATTAGTTGTTGCTGAGTAAATTTCTAAAGCTTGGTTATGATTTTTTCCTGTTTCGTCTAAGCCAGTGGTCGCAAGGACACGACCATCACCGAGGGTAATTAATGTCGGATACCAACGACCATGTGCCATTTTTTTGACAAAAGACCACTGCTCGGTCTTTGGATCAAAAACAGTAGCATCAGCCCGACCTTTAAAGTTGTTGTAGGCTATTGTACCGCCAGCTGAAAGCAGGCGACCATCTGAGAGAAAGGAGTCCCCACCGCAAAAAAAGTCGAAGGGTCGTCCTGTTCCATCACGGAGCGTTTTCGGATGGAAAAAGTTGGGATTTCCTGGACCTGGTGGCACTGATGGGTCCCAAACAACACTGGTAAAAATGCCTTTAGCTTCATTACCAAAATCGGGACTCTCAAAGCGTTTTGCACTGTTACCAGAACCGGCGAAGAAAAGCACCTTGCCTGTAGGTAGCAAAGCTGTATGTACCGCCAAAACACCAGAGTGGAAAGGTAGTAGTTCCCATTTGCCTTCTGTTGCAGGATCATGGTCGAGGTCGAGCACTTGATAAAACCCTGCGTTTTGGTTTGCTGGGTTATCCACCATAAATGTGAATAGCTTATGTTTACCGTTGAGTTGAGTGACGACAATCCCACTACCTTGGTTTTCCCATGAAAACCAATTTGGTACTCCTAGCCAATTACCCCAGTTGTTGTCAGCGATCGCGCCGTCAATGCCAAGATTTTTGCCGATTTTGTAGAAAGCTTGGTTTTGACCGAACGCATTATCGATTTGAAAGATCACCAAATCGAGAACACCCTTATTTTCCAAATCGGCAACAGCAACTCCAGCGCCCTGATTTTCCCACGAAAACCAATTGGGTACTTGCTTCCACTCGCTCCACCCACCAGTAACATTACCATTAGCATCAAGTTTTTTGCCGATTCTGTAATAGCCTTGATTGTTGCCTGGAGGGTTGTCTATCATGAAGACAATCAGTTCGGGTCGTCCATCTTTGTCGATATCGGCGATCGCAATGCTTCCATCTTGATTTTCAAACGGGAACCAGTCTGGTATCTGAATCCAATCACTCCAACCACCCGTCACATTGCCATTAGCATCAAGTTTTTTGCCGATTCTGTAAAAGCCTTGATTCTTGCCTGGAGGGTTGTCTATCATGAAGACAATCAGTTCAGGTTGATTGTCTCCATCCAAATCAGCAACTGCAATACCCGCGCCTTGGTTTTCCCAAGAAAACCAATCAGGAATTTGTATCCAATTACCCCAACCCCCAGTCACTTTGCCATCAGGGTCAAGATTTTTACCGACTTTGTAAAAAGCCTGATTCTGTCCTTGAGGATTGTCTACCCTCAGCACAATTAAGTCTTGTTGCCCGTTGTTATCCAGATCGATGACTGCAATGCCCGCACCCTGATTTTCAAAGGAGATCCAGTCAGGAATGTTAATAAATTGGTTTGCCATAGTTAATGCGTAAGTCCTACATACAACTTGAGGTCAAGAAGATCAAATTTGACCAGCCCAAACGAATTGTTGACAATTCAAATAGGATTGCTACATGACTTAAATAGACACAAGTGAAAGTGACTTATGCAGTTCAGCGAAGCTTATCCCCCGACTGAATATCAAACCAGTGTGCATTCTGAGGCGGCAGAGCTAATGTGATTTCTGCATCACTCCAATTTTGGTCTGTAGGTAATAAAGCACGCACGGTTAACGATTCACTTTGGGCACTGGGAACGCGCACGCTGACTAAATTGTGCATACCTAAATTTTCTACTAAGTATACTTGACCTCGAATAGTCTGCGTATCCTCAGGGTGGGCAATGCGAACGTTTTCTGGACGAATACCCAGCATAATTTCTGGCGGTACTGTTGGTAAATCTGGAAGTTGTAATTTGAAATCACCAAAGCAGGCATGATGATCGCGACAGGGTAGTGTGAGCAAATTCATCTGCGGACTGCCAACAAAACCCGCTACAAATAAATTAGCTGGATGATTATAGATCCGTTCTGGCGGATCGAGTTGTTGTACCGAACCATTGTTGAGTACGGCGACTTTAGTAGAAAGCGTCATTGCTTCTGTTTGATCATGAGTCACGTAGACTACGGGAGCTTTTTGAGCAGCAAATAATTGTTTAATCTCAGCACGAACTCGTTCCCTTAAAAGGGCATCTAAGTTACTTAGGGGTTCATCCAACAAATAAACTTGAGCACGACGTACCAGTGCTCGCCCAACGGCAACCCGTTGGCGTTGCCCTCCTGACAATTGACTGGGTTTGCGCTGTAATAACTCTTCCAATCCTAAAAGTCGTGAAACTTCTGCCACTTGCTGTTTGATTTCACCACTTTTGACTTTTTTCAACTTCAGTCCAGAAGCCAGATTTTCGTATACTGACATGTGAGGATACAGCGCATAGCTTTGAAACACCATTGCCATGTTGCGATCGCCTGGGCGCTTAAAAGTAATATCCTCACTTCCCAAGAAAATTTTACCGCGAGTCGGTTCTTCCAAACCCGCAATCATCCGTAATGTAGTTGACTTCCCACAACCTGAAGGTCCTAATAAAGTGAGAAATTCGTTGTCATTCACAGTTAAACTCACATCTCTTACCGGAATAACCTTAGGAGTATAGGTTTTATTTAAATTTATAAGTTCAAGTGTAGCCATTTTACAACTTTGGATTTTGAACAAGAATGCGATCGCGCAGTCCCCACCTAAAAATACTATTGACTTCTAGCCTCTGTCTTTCTTCGGTAATGGCATAATGCTAGAGCACCTTGACAGCATGTCTCATTTTGCACATAATATCTCGGTGGATACCATTCCAGACATCAGGTCTACCTGGTGAGAAATGTTCAGAAATGTTTTGCATACAGCATTTATTGCTGCTGACACCCATTTTATGTTAAAA
>CAZZVG010000343.1:3856-6515 GCA_964657295.1 Iningainema sp.
TAATGGCATAATGCTAGAGCACCTTGACAGCATGTCTCATTTTGCACATAATATTTCGGTGGATACCATTCCAAACATTAGGTTTATCTGGTGAGAAATATTTAGCATACAGCATCTATTGCTGCTGACAGCCATTTTATGTTAAAAACAAAGTCCGTTCAAAAATCATTAGTGATTATTTTGGGGCTAGGGTTAGCTGCTTTTACTACTGCTCAACCTACATTAGCTTCCGTCTTGACTTATCAGGGTAATACCACAAATCTACCACTTTGGCGGCGTGTAGCACCAGGTAATCCCCCCACCCTCATCTCTGGTGAAAAAGATGGCAATTTGGGAATGAGTGTTCCCGAAAGTGTGTTTGATTTTACAGTTGATCAATCTAGTTTATACACCATAAGTGGTGTATCTGAAGCTACGCCGCCAAACACACCATGGGACATTTTTTTAGCTTTATATCAGGACAGTTTCAATCCCAATCAACAATTAACCAATGTTTTGATAGCAAATACCACTACTAATGCTGACACTGTTACATTCAGCACACAACTGACTGCAGGGCAAAAGTACTTTTTAGTCACAACAGGTCGTCAAGTTAGTGATTTTGGTGTTTTTACCAACACAATCAGTGGTTTGGGTCGAATTGTGGCTGTTCCTGAATCGGATTCAATACCAGCTATGTTAGTGGCTGTTGGTGTAGGTTTCCTGCACTCTAAGGGTATCCGCCGAGATCGTTACCAAATCAGATAATTTATCAATTTTTATCAACTATCATGACTTTTCACAAAACGTTCATAGTGGAATTTTGCGCGTGGATCGGTGGCATCATCCTTTAACTGCACCAGCCGTCAAACCTTGGACGATTTTGCGTTGGAAGAATAAAACGAGTACAACTAAAGGCAAAGTCCCAACAACAGTCGCGGCGGCGATCGCACCATAGGGAATTTCTAGTGTAGAAGCGCTGCCTAATTGGGCAGCAGCAACGGGAATTGTTTTCATCTCTTCTCGAGTCATAAATGTCAGGGCAAAGATGAACTCATTCCAGGCAAAAATAAAAGTAAGAATTCCTGTCGTTACCAAAGCTGGAACTGTCATAGGGAGTAATATTTGTAGTAACATTTGCACTGTATTGTAGCCATCTACCCTAGCAGAATCTTCCAAATCTTTTGGTAATTGCTCAAAAAAGCTACGTAATACCAGAATTGTTAACGGTAAATTAATTGCAGTGTAAGGGATAATCAACGCTAAATAATTGTTACTTAAATGTAGCGCTTGGATAATTTCTAACAGTCCCAAGAACAATAAAATTCCCGGAAATAAAGTCACAATCAGAATACCCGCCATAATAATTTTACCACCCCAAGGCTTCAATCTTGCCAAGGCATAAGCAGCAGGCGCTCCCACTGCTAAAGATAAAGCTGTAGACATAATTGATACCAAGGCGCTATTGAAAATGTATTGCCAAAACGGACGCCGAATGAATAAATCAATGTAGTGGCTGAAAGTAAAACCTGTGGGAAAATAGATAGTGGGAACGTGAGAAATATCCTGATTCAACTTGACAGAAGTTAATAATTGCCACATAGCTGGAGCTAAACAGAATACTGCAATCAATAAGATTGCCACCCACAGCCCAACTTTTTTTAACAGATTTTTTGCCGATTCTTTTGAAACAACAGTCATATGAATTCGTTAGTTGTTAATTGTTGGTTGTTAGTGATTTAAGCCGAGCGCATTGTCATCGACTTGTCTCGTGACGAGACTTACTGAGTAAGAAACTAGCGATCGCCACCGCGACAATTAGCAACATAAAAGTACATACAACCAAAGTCGCACCATAACCAAAATCCAAATAACGCATGACTGTAGAATAAATATACAGCGATACCACTTCCGTTGCACCACCAGGACCACCTCCAGTCATCACCGCAATCAAGTCAAAAATTCCAAAAGCCTGTGCAACGCGAAACAGCGTAGCGATGAGAATTTGTGGTACGAGTAATGGAAGCGTAATTTGGCGGAAACTTTGCCAAGCGTTAGCACCATCAATCGCGTGTGCTTCGTACAAGTCGGGAGAAATAGACTGTAAACTCGCTAGTAATAAAATACTGTTAAACGGCGTCGCCTTCCATATATCAGCAAAGATGACTGCGATGAGTGCCAGCATTGGTTCACCCAACCAGTTAATGCCAGTCTTGATCAATCCTAGCCGTTGTAAAAGATCATTCGCCACCCCAAATTGGTCATTAAAAATCCACTGCCATGCCAAACCAATCAAAGCCGTAGGCAAAGCCCAAGGTAATATAGCAATTGTACGCAATACACCACGCCCAAAAAAACGGTGATTTAAAACCAGGGCAATCAAGAGTCCTAACAGTAACTCAAGTCCGACAGATGTAACTGTGAATATTATCGTTGTCCCGAAACTTTGCCAAAACCTACCATCCCCTGCCATCCGTGCATAATTATCTAAACCGGAAAACACAGGCTGTAGTTTCGTTGCCAGATTTTTTGTAAACAAACTTAACCAAAAAGCACGACCAATTGGGTAGCCAAAAACAAACAACAATAACAATAGGGCAGGTAGTAACAAAAACCCAGCCGTTCGCTGTTCCCGACTTCTGATTGTCTGTGTATTAGTCATTTGTTAGTTATTTGTTAT
>CAZZVG010000344.1:0-6511 GCA_964657295.1 Iningainema sp.
AGGGGATTTCTGCTGCTAAAAAGGGAATGAATTTACCGTCTTTGTCATAACTGGCAAGCGGTTCGTAGGTGACTCGACTGGCGTGGAAGTCTTTGAGACCTTGAGATAGATGGGGATTGAGAATAGTTGGGGCTTGCCAGTAAAGCAGTCGTAATGTATCACTATTACCACCAGAAGCTCCTGGAGTAGAATTATTGGCAGTAGAAGATTCAGGCGAGGGGGAAGAACAGGCAGTCAAAAATAATACATTTATTAATGAGAAAGCCAAAATTTTACCTTTACTGAATTTATTCAAAAAAGCCATATTTGATTGTTCTGTGGGTTAGTATTGTAAATTTTGTTGTGCCGCTCGTAAAACGCATACTGTTGCCTAACAGTTGCGTGTGTCTTGTTTTTTGCAAGTAACTGTGCAAGTATTAAATAAATTTACCGTATTTTGAGTGATTTACTGTAGATAGCAAATAATCAGATATAAGTTGATCAAGAACAATCATCTGAATGCGAACAGAACTGGTTATTTTTGACTGTGACGGAGTGTTAGTAGATAGCGAGGCATTGGGCAATCGTGTTCTTGTTGAATTTGTGGCAGAGTTTGGACTTGCACTAGAACTTGAAGAAGCCATGTTGTTATTCAAGGGTTGCAAAATGGCTGATTGTGTTGCTGTCATTGAGCTTCGGCTTGGGAAAAAGATGCCACCAGATTTTGTGACGCAGCTTCGTGCCCGTACTGCGGAGGCATTCGAGCGTGAACTGCGTCCTGTGGACGGAATAGAGGCAGCTCTTGACAAAATCAATTTACCTATCTGTGTTGCATCCAGTGGTCCGTTGGAAAAAATTAAGTTAGCTTTACGTGTCACTAACTTGCTGCCTCGATTTGAAGGGCGTATCTTTAGCTCGTATGAAATAGGAAGTTGGAAGCCAGCACCCGACCTATTCTTATATGCAGCTAAAAATATGGGAGTTCAAGCTCGATCTTGTACTGTTGTAGAAGATAGCATTTTAGGTGTGCGTGCGGGTGTTGCTGCTGGTATGAGAGTTTTAGGTTACGCTGCTCAGAGTGAGGCAGATCCACTTGAGGCATATGGAGTGAGTGTCTTCCACTCCATGTACCAACTGCCTTGTTTGCTGTCACAGCATAAATCGTGATTCATCGGTTCAGTGGTGCGCTCATACTCCTTGGACGCGGACTTTTAGACGGACGGTACCGTTGCTTGCATGGAGGGGCGACAGGAGAATTCATCGTACCAATTAGCGAGTCTCAAATGTTTCTGCCGCCATTGGAATTCTCTAATACGCGCTTCCATAATCCCCAAGGTAAAGGCTAGCATGATGTGACCAAGCTTAGACCGTTGGTCAAGTCTATCCGAGAGTTTTTCAAAGTGCTCTAGACACCTTAATGCACGTAATCGCTCTAGCTCAATCACTGTTTGTGATTGCTCACTAGGTGGACGCCGGATCTCCCGCACCCAAACAGCGATGCCATCTAAAAAACCACCAGCCATACCTTCAAGCTGTAGTGAAGAAGGATCAGAGATATCGGCAACCAGTTTGATGTCATCATTGAAGCAATTAAGATAAGCGCAGATTATGCGCGTTTCACTCAAGATGAATTTATCGTCAGTTTCTAGGGTTGGCACTTTGCCTGTAGGGTTGTAATTGAGTAACTCACTATTTGCCTCCCGCACAGTGACTTTTTGCATTTCGATTCGCTCCCCCAAATTTAGCTCCAGTACAGCTACTCGAGCTATCCGTGCGTATGGAGAGTTTGGTGTATAGAACAGTTTCATAACGAAAGTAAATTATATACCACTTTTTGAAACGCAAAAACTTTTGGCAGATGTCAGTCACCGCAGCACTACAACTGGATCAAATTTTGGCGTTGCTGATTCCATGTATGAAAATGATTTTACGTGCGGACCAAAATCCTTGTAGAGACGTAGCAGTGCTACGTCTCTACATCCGGATTCATACCTCAATTCAGCAACGCCGTTAACCTTGGCTTATTTAAATTATTATTGTTAACTATAACTTGCGTTATGGTTTAAAGCTATTGTCTTGTTTAGCTTTCAATCTCCATTCTGACTCAAGAATTGCGTAAAGCAATGTATCACGCCATTTCCCTTTTACCCATTTGTTTTCTCGAAGATGCCCCTCACAGTACATTCCTATCTTTTCTAGAACTCTCATTGAGGCAACGTTTGCTGGGTCACAGGTGGCAATAATCCGATGCAAGCTTAACTGCCCAAAACCCAAAGCTAATAATGCAATTACTGCTTCTGTGGCGTACCCTTGCCCCCACTCGTGTCGGTTAAAACAGTATCCAATCCATCCTTCTTGGTTATGTAAGTCTGACACACGAAAACCACATACACCAATAAGTTGTCCTTGAGCTTTTAAAATCACTGCTAACTCAAAATTTTGCCGGGGTTGATCCTGCTGCATGGCAAGTGCTTTTTGGATAAAATTCGTAGTCTGCTCAGAGTTATGAGGTTCCCACGGCATATAATAAGTTACTTCTGGGTCAGATGCGTAGCTATGCACCGCTTCCCAATCAGATTCCTTAAGGTCTCGTATCAATAATCGTTCAGTTTGTAGCGGTAATTTCACTTGCGTTGACATGAGTTTAGGCACATAGGAGTCAATCGTTTTCTTGCATAAGTCAGCTACTTTGTTTTCTACTCCCCAGTATCCCCGAATACGGCGGACAAATTCACTTCTCTGTAGCAATGATTGAAGCAATATAGTAGCGAACCTCATGAATAACTATCGTCAGCCCACCCTTGGTAAGTTGACGCTCGAGGGCGCGAATCAAAGTTTGGAATCCAGGCCATTCTCTCATCCCCAGTGGCTTTTGACAACTACTAACGGTGCGTTTCTCTATGCGACCATTTAGGCACTTACCAGTAAATAAATCGAAGAGCCTTATTAAAACGAATAACCGACTGCGCCCACGATCAACCACTCAGGCGGTCGATTTATTTTTATGGATCTCCCTTAGGTGTTGACTGTTTCTCTATGGGTGTTGGTAGCTCATGGAGTATGCGTACAGGAGAACAGAAGACCCACAAAAATGCCAGCAAGTTACCCACTGCTCCAACCCAGAGTGCTGCTCGTAACCCGAGGGTTTCACCTAATGTTCCTCCAAGCATTGCCCCAATGGGCACTGAACTCCAAATGATGAAGCGGAAACTAGCATTCATCCGACCCTGCAATCGGTCTGCCACGAGCGTCTGACGCAGGCTGACCTGAGTAATTTGATAAACAGTCTCTCCTAGTCCTGATAGAACTCCGGCTATGACTAGCAGGGAGACTGTGACTTCTAAAGGGCCAAAAGTCAAGGGGATAAACAGGTAGCTGATCCCCCATACAATAGCTGCGCCCACAATGGTCGATCCTAGACCGAGCCACCGTTCTATTCGTCTGGTCAGCAGTGCGCCCAAGATGGCACCAAACGCTCCAGTGGCCAGGATAACACCAACTGTAGCTGGCTCAAAGCCCAGGCTGCGGGTCACGTAGAGGATGTAGACACTGTCAACAACGCTACTGAACAGACGGACAGTGCCCGCGCAACAGGCAAGGGCACGTAGCTGTGAGTTTCCCAGAACGACCTGTACTCCTTCACTAAACTCCCGCCAGAAGCTGTTTCGGTCAGCGTGGATTAACACGGGTTCTGGTGTGCGGATCATTACGAGCAACAGCGCTGAGACCAAGAAGGACACAGCGTCCAAAATAATTGCCACAGGCGCAGTGAGCCATTGGACTAAAATGCCTGCGAACCCTGGTCCTAGAGCCTGTGTTGTAGTTTGACTGACTGCGAATTTGCTATTAGCCTCCACGAGTTGCTCACGCTTGATCAAAGTAGGCGCGTAGGCTAAGCAAGCTGTACTTGAAAACACGCTGAGAGTACCCGATCCAAATGCTGCCAAGTAGAGGTGTTCTATACGCAGCAGTCCTTGGACTGCTGCGTATAGACCCTAACAGCAGAGCACGACCAAGGTCAGTCACAATCAAAATGGGGCGTCGTCGCCGTCGATCCACCCACACTCCAGCCATCAAACCAATCAAGAGAAACGGTGCAAACTGAGCAGCCTTAAGCAACCCCATTTGGACTGGAGTTGCTTGTAAGGTGAGCGCTGCGGTGAGTGGTAAAGCAAGGTTAGTCACAGCTGAGCCAAACAGCGAGACAGTTTGACCGAGCCAGAGCTTTATAAAGTCAGGGCGCTGCCAAAGCCCTTTAAGTTGCAGAAATTTAAACATTAAGTTGAATTTAGGTGTTTATAAGTCGTCATTCTGCCAACACCCTCAAACCTTTGTCGTTACTGTAAAGTCAGCCAAGATTACGAAAAAGTCAGGTAAAATTACAAAAGAAAGGTAGAAGTGCGTTCGCGTAGCGTCTCCGCAGGAGAAGGCAGAGGGCAGAAGGTCAATTTTCCAAAAATCATGAAATGGGTGGGTTGAAAGCCCACCAAAATCATAAAAATGTATTTCGTCGAGTAGGCGCAAGAAATACGACGTCCTTGTTCCAATCCCACGTTTTTAAGCGTGGTAACATAGCAGCATAGCTGCCTTCTGAAAAAAAAGTTGATAGCTAACAATAATATTTACTTAGCTGATAAATGAATCCCGAAGAAGCCCTAGAGGTTGCCAATGAAGCAGTATTTAATAAGTCAGGGAAGTTCTTGACAGATGCACAAGGACAGGTACTTAAGGAAAGTTGGAATAAAAAAACATATGACGAAATAGCTTCTAAATATAATTACAGTCCTCAGCACATTAAAAATGAAGGTCAAGAATTATGGCAACTTCTTAGAGAGGCATTAGGAGATAATAAAGTCAATAAAAGCAATTTTAAGGGAGCGTTAGAACGCTACCGACGCAACTTCCACAAAGCCGGAGAGAATTCTGCACTTTCACCTCAACCAGTTAGCCCAACTTGTATCTTAAAGTTAGAAATAAAAGAACTGGTAAAACAAGTACGCCAAAAGATAAAACCTTATATCCAAGAACGTTGCGGCAAGATGAGAGTGTTGGATATGGAACAGCCCCTTGGATTGAATGACATATACACCAACGTCAAAATTCTGGAGAAAATAGTTGGACGCAGAAGGCTAAGCCTTGAAGAATTACAGCATAATTTGAAGAGTCTGAAATTAAATGAATTTGACCGCTTTGGTTTGTGTAAAGTGACAGAAGCACGTATTCCAGGAATAGAGGCGGTAGAACGTCACTCCAAGTTAATGGTTTTGGGTAAGCCAGGAGTAGGGAAAACAACTTTTCTCAAGTATTTAGCTATCCAGTGCATTGCTGGAGAATTCAAAAAAGACTATATTCCCCTTTTTATTCCTCTTAAAGAATTTGCCGAAACTGACAATCAACTAAAATTACATGAATTTATTATTCAACAGATTAGTAATGAGACAATCAATGAGAATCACATAGTTCAACTGATCAACTTGGGGAAGTTTTTAATTCTGTTAGATGGCTTGGATGAAGTCAGGGAGGAAGATAGTAATCGAGTTCTTAGAGAAATTAAAAAATTTTCTGAGAAATCTCACAATAATCAGTTTGTTATTACTTGTCGGATAGCAGCAATAGAATATATCTTTGAACAGTTTACCGAGGTAGAAGTTGCTGATTTTGATGACCAGCAGATAGAAACGTTTGTAAATAAATGGTTTCATCAAAAAAATAACTTAGAAGCCTCTAAAAATTTTCATCAAAAGTTAGGTTTGAATAAACCAATTAAGGAATTAGCAAATATTCCTCTGCTGCTGACACTACTATGTTTGGAATTTGAAGATTCAGGAGACTTTCCATCTGATCGTGCAGAGTTATACAACAGAGCAATTCATACCTTACTAAGAAAATGGGATGCCAAACGCGGTATTGTGCGTGATGATGGAGACGATATTTACAAAAAGTTATCAGTTAAACATAAAGAAGATTTACTTAGCCAAGTTGGTTGGACTACATTTGAGCGCAACGAATACTTTTTTAAGCAGAGAGATATACAGCTATATATTGAAGATTATATACGCAATTTACCCAAAGCAAAAACTGACCCAGAAGCATTACGGATAGATAGTGAAATAGTGTTAAAGTCCATTGAGGCACAACATGGTCTACTCGTAGAACGAGCGAGAAGCATTTATTCTTTTTCCCATCTCACACTTCAAGAGTTTTTCACAGTTAGAGAGATTGTTAACAGTTATGAGCCTGACAATCTCTGCAAAAGTTTAGTTAACCAGATTACTGAAAAACGGTGGCATGAGGTTTTATTACTAACAGTTGGAATGTTGAAAAATGCAGATAAACTATTGCATTTAATGAAACATAAAATTGATGCGCTCCTGGAAACGGATGACAAGTTACAGAAGTTTCTTACTTGGGTTGAAGAAAAATCCCGTTCGGTCGAATCCTCCTATAAACCTGCTGCTGTTCGAGCTTTCTACCTTGCCCTCGGTCGAGCTCTCGACCTTGCTCTTGCCCTTGATCTCAACCTTGACCTTGC
>CAZZVG010000345.1:0-6497 GCA_964657295.1 Iningainema sp.
CTAACAACTAACAACCAACAATGAAATTACAGCGAACAACTTTAATTTTGATACTGCTAGCGCTGGGTAGTGGTGGTTTTGTTTACTTTTATGAAATTAAAGGTGCGACTCAGCGAGATTCAGTCAAGGAGAAAAAGCAGCATATTTTTTCTTTTGAGGCTTCAGACATACAGTCTTTGATGGTAAAGACTCAAAATTTGACGATAAATCTGGAACGTGGCAACAATTCTGGCAGAACCAAGTGGTTGATTCAATCTCCCACAGTTGCGCCAGCAAATGATGCCGTTGTGTCATATTTGATAGATACGTTGGTGAAGGGTAAGGAGTCGCGAACTTTATCGATCAGTGCTAATCAGCTTGGAGAATTCGGCTTAGATCAACCTCAAGCAACAATCGATGTGAGACTGAAGAATCAAAAAACCCATAGGTTGATTTTGGGTAAACCTGACTTTAACCGCCGTTTCTTATATGCTATAGTTGACCCTGCTGCTCAACCACATGGCAATATAGATGTGCTGTTGGTATCAACAGATTTTCAGAACGCAGTCAATCGACAACTGTCAGAGTGGAAACAAATTGTAGATTTTAATGGGACTCAGCCGTTGCCAAGCAATGATAAACCTACTCCAGCAAATAGCAAATAAGCAATAAGTTGAACTCATCCCACAAGATCGCACCTTCGTGGGCAAGGGGCATGGGGTGCGGACCACAATATAAGCTTAAATAATCAGCGATATAGCAATTAGTAATTATATTAATCATCAGACATCTTAGGATTAGACATATTTATTAGTAAATCAATAATATCCTTATGTTTTTTCTGGAACTTTAATAGTTCTAAGTAAGCAAACGGGACTACTATTGGCCAGAAAATAGTAGCTATGACTAAAATTACACTAGAAAAGAAGCGCGGCTTCATATAATTTATGTCTTCATCTTCTAGAAAGAATTCTAGCCATTGACAAAAGAAACAGTAAGACATAGCTAAGTAACCTAGAATTGCCGAATAAGTGATAAGTTTTAGTACCATGATGATAATTTGGTTGTAAATGTAGCTAAGGGTGGTAGTAAACTTACAATGAGAATCTAAATAATCTCCTATTAGTTAAGTAAATTTACGCAGGAGTGACATGCTCTAGATATACCCAGCCACTTAACTTGATTCTGATTAAGTTATAACAAACTTTTATTTTCTTTTTTCTAAAGCACTAAATATTATACCTTGACAAAAATTTTATTGTGTGATAATTGCCATAGTGCATCTCTACCAAGAATAAGCTGAGAGCATAAAAGTTTCTAACCGCTCTGCTCAAGCTACACGCTGATTTTAATCAGCCTGTTCTGCTGTAAATTGTCTAATGGCATGTCTTACTAAGTCATTCAAAGAGCGCTCTGTTTTTTTACTTAACTTAGCTAAATCTTCATATTCTTTGTCTGATAATCTCAAACTTATCCTCATCATCATGTCAAATGTATGCTATAATGACATCATTGTAACATAAAAGGATGAAAAACTCCAACTCAAAAGTGTTTCCATACTGAACCAGGACAATTAAAGGTAGGGGGTTATATTGAGTTGTACTTTTAAGTAAGTAGCCTTCAATATGTAAAACCTTTAAGGTAGTACTCCAGGTAACGGCACAGCAGTTTACCTGCCGAGTCCGATAGTGGCAGTTTGAGCCTGTCCGACTTAGCTTTATAGCTAGGGAAGCGGAGTTGTGGAGTGGGTGTTTTACACCCCGAAACAACAACAATTCAGAATCCTCTGGTTTCAACCAGGGGAGAGTTCAAATAGATCAATCACCTCAACTAAGTAGGGTTTTTTTGGTAGTCCCTAAGTCCGTTTCGCCATATTCTTAACTAGGTGTAAGTGAACTCAACTTATGCACTCCTTCCGTCAGATAAAACTTGGACTGTAGATAGCTGAAACCGGAACGCCGCCGCAGTGCTGTTGAGAGAGCAGATACAAACAATGCAGACAGTAGCGATCGCGCATGTTATCCATAATCCGGTCTTTTTGTACAGTGCGTCAGTTATAAAGCACATATCTAGCTTTACCTACTGAAACAGTAAAAGGCAATAACCCGAAAAGAATTGTAAAAAATAATTATATTCTCCAGAATGCGTTGTCAGTCTCGCAAACGCCAATCGCCTGTAGCTTGGGAAACCCGACATAGAACACTGCAGAATGTTCGGAGGAGTCAGCACTCTCCGACGGATTTCCCTTATCTGGGGAGTCGCCAATGTCAACTTATATCACGTCCGGTTAAATAACCTTAATAAGTTTGTAGTGAGGACTTCAGTCCTAAGCGCGCTCTTAAGCAAGGACTAAAGTCCTTACTACAAACAAGTTTTATTATGGGCGATTGACCGGACATGATATTATCTCTAAGGAAGCTGACCAAAATAAAAAGTATTGATAGAGGGATTAACAGCAAAACAGATTCTTTCTAGAAAACCGATTTGACCGATAAAAGAAGGGAAATTTCCCCAATATTCCTCTACGTCTGGAATAAAACCTGTAGCAGCTACATCCAGTTCTTCACCTTCCTCGGCAGGTAATGTCATAGTCAAACGAATTACACTACCTTCGAGTCGCATTCCCCTAATGAGGATAGTGAGTCTTTCCAAAGGTATAACCTGAGTGAAACCTGCCTGTCTAGCAATTTGCGGTGCGTGTAGCTAATAATTCGCCATCTTTAACGGCTACCCATTGATTTAGATAGTTACGAGCGCGACGCTGCTGGCTTACCCACTCTCGACTCTTCTGCCAACCTCGGTCAATAGGTCTTTTTACTGATCTAACTGTCGCTGGTGCAAGAATGTCAGCACTCTTTTTAATATCCTCATTGTCAGGGTAATGCTTAACAAATTTCTGCTCCTTGGTCTTTCAGGGCTTGTTTCAAATCAATAAACCCGTTTTTGACTTCCAGCCTCATTTGCTCTACTTCTTTTCTAAGTTTCAGTGTCTGATGCAGGTTCACTGCTGTCAGTGCTACACCTGCGACTGTTCCCACACCAATCAAGGCTGTAGTTGCTTGCAGCACTCCTACACTCGTTTGTAGAGATTGCAAGCTACCCAGTACCGCTGTAAATCCTTTGTGTGTTTGATACATCTGGACTGTACTAGTAAGGAAATGAGAAGCAGCTACCAAGGGTGATAAAGGACTGTTGTTGACTGTAGCGCCGATCGCATGGGCAACAAAGTGTCCATTAACAGCATCTCGAACCATGCCTATCGGCACTCCATTGTTAAAAACTTGTAAATATTTACCAGCCTCAATGCCAGCTTGAATTGCCGGAGCAAATTGGAACAGCATATTTCTGTGTTGCTAATTTTTTCGAGCCTAGCTGATCTTAAAGAGCAAAACTAACCGTATTTACTCGGCATATTGATTAATTTTGCCTAAATCTGGGCATCCTAAATCAGTAAAACTCTATCAACTTACAGAGTGTATGGATACTTCGCTGGTTGGTTCTCAGGCTGTTGATCTATTTTCACGGATTACTGGGCAAAAACTCACTCAAAAGGATCTCACACCGCTCGTGATATTTCTAGTAAATTTGGTAACTGTGCTGCTAGGAGTGATATTTGTAGATGGCAGGGTAGCAGAAGAAGACAAGCAACGGCTACTGACAACCCTTTATCGATTTAGCCTTCCAGAAAGCAACATGCGTCAATTGACACATTTGATGATCAAGGGAGTGAAAGAAAATCAGGTTTATAAAAAAGTTAATGAATTGCTAAAGCTTACAGATCCCCTTTCAGCATCAGAAAGGCTGTTGTTAATAGGCTTTGGCTATGAAATGTCAGCAGCGAATAGCGAAATGGACGGACGCCAGAAGAAGTATTTAGAGGTAGTAGCCAAGCATTTAGGCATTAACCCGCAACATTTGATAGTTCTAGAGGCTGGATTTACTCATCAAGGAAATGTGGATCTAGGTGCTGTAGATGAAGCGCATTTTTTACTTGACCCTGCTCGTTTTCACGAACTGGATACTATATTTATCAAAGCTGCAAGCGATCTGCTGGCAGTTCTACCTGCTAAATCTAAACACAAAGAGACTCAACAACATAAAGTCCTATCTTACGAGGAGTTGAAAAAGTTCCAAGAGTATCGAAAGCAATTAGACAATTTTTGTCATCAAATTTTCCAGATAATTCAAGACTGTAAAGAGCGTGGTTTCTTACCTTACATGTTGATAGAGGAGATAGGTAAGGTATCTCATAAATTACAATCTCAGCGCTTTCGGCTAGCAGTTTTAGGCGAATTTAGCCAAGGAAAGTCAACCTTGCTGAATGCGTTGCTGGGTGAAGGAATCCAACCTGTGAGGGAGATTCCTTGCACTGGTACGGTAACGGTTTTGAAATATGGAACCCAAAAGCGGGTAGTCTGTCGCTATAAAGATGGACGAGAGGAAGAGATTCCATTAAACCAGTATCAACTGAAGGCAACGATTTCAGAAGATGCAGCACTTAGTTGTCTCAGTGATGAACTAGCACATTCTGAAATTGAGGAAATTGTTTTTGAACACCCTGATTTAGAGTTATGCAGCAGTGGAGTAGAAATTGTAGATTCCCCAGGATTGAACGAACACCCTGACCGTACCGCAATTACTCAAAAACTGCTAAAAGATACAGATGCAGTCATTTTCCTAACTAATGCTTCACGTTCTCTTACTCTGGGAGAACGCAACTTACTCCAAGATTTGAGAACTCAACTGAATTATGGTAAAGCAAATGAACCTGCAAACAATCTTTTTGTAGTGGGAAATTTCATGGATCTGGTGCGTACGGAAAAGGGTCGCGAGCAGGTGCAACAACGGATTGAAAGGTTTGTACAGGGTCAAAGTCCCATAGTTGTGGGTGAAAACCGCGTCCATTTCATTTCTGCTCAAGCTGCAATGGATGCGATTTTGAAGGGAAGTGAGGATGATTATTTGAGAGCTTTTGAGGGTTTCAAACAGTCTTTAGAGAAATTTTTAACGCTTGAGCGCGGAACATTAAAAATAAAGCACTCTATTACTGAAGTCAAGGGCTTGATTCAAAAAGGTTTAGACGGGCTGCATCAAGCTGAGGATGCTTTAGATGGAAAGATAAAACTTTCTGAAGCAGAAAAGCAGAAAATATTGGAACAAATTGGAGAAGCCAGTGGACGTGATGTCAGAATACGTCTATTGGCAGATCAATTAAGGGATCAAGTTATTGAGCAAGCTAATGAATATTGGAATAAATGGATTGAAGAGTTAGATGGACGTTTAGCCTATAAATCTATTGAGTGGTCTTCCAAACACTCAGGAATTTGGAGTCGTGATAAATTAGCACAGGACTATGCTAGTCAATTTAATAAAGATTTGTCAGCAGAACTAGAAATTTGGATAAACGAGCAGTTTAAACAAGCTATTTTAAAGCAACCTTTAGAAACTTTAGATGATGCAATCCGGCAAGAGCTACAAACAATTCATTCAGAGTTCCAAAACCTGATATATTTATTAGATAACGAATTTACAAATTGGACGTTTTTAAGTGAAAATCAGACAGATTGGAATTTGATTACCAACAACGGGTTTTGGGGTGGTTTTGGAGCAATTGGTTTTGGTGCGGCATTAGTACCAGTAGTCTTTATAGCTGGACCAATCCTAGCAATTATAGCGGGTTTAGGCGCTGGATTACTTGGTGGTGGAGGGATAGCTATCATTGAGGAAAGTGTTAAGGAAAAGGTTTTTCAGTTAGGTTGTGAACAATTTGTTAATTCTATAGACGGGATTGTGAATAAACTTGACCAAATGATTTGTTCAGTATTTTCTGAACGAGTTGAGATAGCAACTGAAGCCATTGACAAAGCTATCTCAGTTTACGAAAATCTCCTAGAACAACAGGAGAAAGCTCACCAAGAAACTCTAGAACAACGTGAGGCGGAAAAGGTGTGGATTTTCCAGAAGCGTCAGGAACTTGAGCAGTTATACAATGAGCTTGAAGCAATGCTAAGTAAATACGCTGTTGTGCGATCGCATTCTTTCGCTAGCTAAATACCAGGCGTTGCTGATTCCATGTATGAAAATGATTTTACGATCAGCCAAAACCTTTGTAGAGACGTAGCAGTGCTACGTCTCTACATCCGGATTCATACCTCAATTCAGCAACGCCGGAATTTACTTTTGGAACGCACTGTTAGTGGACTGCTGCCTCCAAAAATATTACTCCCGAAACTCTACAAGATTACCTATCTTCTTCTTGGCGCCCTTGGCGTCTTGGCGGTTCATTAAATAGGTATTCTTTGGGTGAGACAGGAGTAGCAGAGGCAGCGCCTCTAGTAAGACATTCCCACGCTCCAGCCCGGGAACGAGTCAAAGGTTAAAGTATGTATGTCGATCAATTGTGCTTGGAAATTTTTTAATGAGAGTATATATGTGCGCACGGATTCCGATTATGAAGTAAATAATAGCAAGTCCGCGTGGATATGTCAACAGCAATAAGAGCGAATATCGTTTCATAA
>CAZZVG010000346.1:0-6487 GCA_964657295.1 Iningainema sp.
AAAAGGAAAGGGACTTCTTCTAGTGTATGCCTAAACCGCCTTGGCGGTTGCTATATTTGTAGCTACAAATCCTTCAAAATTGACACACTAAATTAACCAACCCTCTTAAAAAATTGGTTCTGTCAACATGAATAATTTTCATTCAAGCTATCAGCCTAACGGCTGAGTTTAAAAAAATTCAGCCAGAACCATGAACAATCAAAAAGTTGAAATCAATAATGCCCAACTCAGCCTTTTGCCACCAGACCTACTGGAACAAGTCAGCAGCACTAAAACCGAAACCCAGCTTAATGCAAGTACTCTACAGGCATTGAAGCTTCTAGCTGCAATGGAGACAAATAGGCAACTCTTAGCATTACTACTCGAACTAGGAGAGTTCCGCGCCGATCACTTGCGATACCTAATGGGACCACTGGTATTTCACCGAACACCTTGGGCAGAGACTGTCCCCGATTGGCTAAAAACTGCCTGCATTCAATACCGCTTTGAAACCATCATCGACGAGTACGAACGCAATGAAGTCGGAGAACACGCAACCTCAACAGAAATCTTAACCTATATGATGCCTGCTACCTACGTTGCACCCATACCTCATTCGTACTTTGCCGTCTATGCTTGGTGCTTCGATAAAGTCGTGACTAAGCATAACAAACTGCCTAGTGAAGTTAGCAGTGGCTACTCATTCCTGAATATGCGTCCCGTTGACTTCGACTCAATCAAGTACGACTACTCTGACATAGCCAGGTCGATTAGAAGAAGCGTAGTGCGACACGCTACCCAAGCTGGTTGGGGCAAACGCAGGGCAAGGACGCCTTCTCAATCTGTAAGCTGCCAAGCACCGAACAAAGCTAAATCACCCCCCAGCACCCCGACACCAAACCAACCGTCAGAAGTCCAACTCAAACTGTTTTAGCTCCAACCCCTGCACGGCATTAACCCTCTAGAATTAGCAAGCGGGTGAAGATGCGATCGCCTGTTCAATTGCCGTTGCACCGAATAGCTGTCTCAATTGCTTTGAATACGTCACTACTTTGTATATCAGGAGACAAAGCGTGAGAAATCTTTAAGATGCACGATACTCTATTTTCATTGTTGGTCACGAAAATTAATTTACCTGACGAAAGCATTGCCTCATACATATTTATCTGAAAAAAGATAATCGAATCAATCCTAATTATGGGGCAATTATCCACATAGTTATCATCAATTATCAACCTAAAAACATTTCCACTCTTCATGAAGAAATTAACGCTATACTACCCATAAATTATTAGCCTGGATGAAACGTTTGTCAAAGCTGTATCCCTAGAGGTATGGGTACAAAGTCCCAAAACACAATTATGGCACTGTGCGGTTATGAAGCACACTTGGGGCAACAACTACGAAGCTAGAATTTTAGGAAATAAAACTTGCATTCCAGAACCAGGAGAGCCACTTATCGAGTACTTTAGTTCTTGGGAAGAGTTCTTCAATGAAGACAAAGAAAATGCCAATCACTATCCTATACGTTTGCCACTAACTTTCCTCAGTCTAGAAGGTGCTGCTGCCTTCAATCAGTTCTGGGTTTGGAAACAGCTATCTACAGGACAACTCTGCCATCACGCAATTGCCAAAACGTACGTAGAGCTTTTTGAAGCAATGGGATTTGGTGCAATAAATATCAACCTGCCAATCAAAGGACAAATCACCGTCCCCGTAGCCATTCGCAATGGACATTTGGAAGAAATAGAAAAGAGTGAAGTACTATCGCCCTTCTCACCCTATCCTGCCGACTGGTCAGAAAACGAGCGCATCGCCAAGGAAGCGATGCAGTCAGCCAATCCGGATGCCGCTTTGCATCTGCTGGCGTTCATGGAGAAAATATCGGAAGATTGCTGGAGTGCAGGATGGATAACCGGAAACGGTCACAACCTTTGGACTATTCTGCTTGAAGGAAGTACAGAACCAGTTCAATACGGTTACCAGTATTTAGAACCCAAAGACATTCAAACCCTGAAAATGCTAAACCAACAGTGCCAAGGTTGGTGGTACTGGGATGAACAACAAGATAAGGGAACAATCTTTGTTAGACAGCGTTTGCAATCCTATTTCAAAGAATGATTGTAGTTGCGATAGCGAAGCGATCTTCTCCCAAGGGGAGACGCTTCGCGAACGAGGAACGAGCGTCAGCGCTGCCGCAAGAGCGCAGATCGCAGTGCTTACAGTGTGCTTCCAATTTAGCTGAAAGAAAGAGAACGGAATTCTTCAATCTCGGCTTTGAATCACTGAGGATCAGCAACAAATCAGGGCTAACGCCCTATAGGGTTAACCAGCATGCGAACGTGCGGACGTAGCTGGTTAAGCCTATATTGGATGGAAATCAATGAAACAAGCATTAGAGCAGCTGTGGCAACAGTATGGTGAAGACTATTTTATAGAAGTCTTAAGTGACTTTTTGAGAGAAAAACAAAGTGTAACGGTTGAAGGCACGTCATGCTGGACATTGCTCAAAGTCCCAACTGAGTTTGATCCAGACAGTGTGATCGAAGCAGCTTATAGTTGCCGATCGCCCAAACTCAAAATGTCGATAGCACAATTGAATGACCGCTTTTGCCAAAGTGACACCCGTCTGGGCATAACTGACCTGTAGCGTCCAAGCCCTCCTAACTGACAAATTAGCCCAACTCATTAGACATCTCCAGAAATTAGATTTCAACTTAAGCTACACAAGGGTTTCAAACTAATTTTCGGAGATGTCTATTCAACTGGTGCGTAGCTTTGATAAATTCACTCCTAATGATGACCCGTATGATGATAAATAACCTCAACTCGCTACAAACGAGAACGAATGTAGCGGGAATCTTAACTAGAAGTTATGTTCTATTGGCAGAAGCAGCTTCTCTACTGGAACAACCATCAGATCCAGTAGCTGATCGCCAAGCTAAAGAGCAACTCACCACCGCTATTCGTTGGCAGATTAGTGCGCTTGTTAACCTCCTCCACTACAATACCAAAACCACGCCGTCAGCGGCTATTCAGCAGATGAGGCAGGCTCATACTCAATTGCACTCAGCAGTCGAAACTCTAGAACGCAGAAGCCAACCTAGAGTTGTGGCAGCAGTCACTGTCAATGTATTCTCCCAAATGCTAAATTGCCTCAACTTACTTTGAGTCAATTCATAAAACACAAAACAGCTGATGGTGGGATGCAGAGTACGGTGCAAAGAAGAATACCATCCGTGTAAGCCCCGCATCGCCCGACTGTGACAATTTGTTACAGTCGGTTACTTTCTTAGGGTGATGGGTTTCAAAAAAACTCCCTCCTGCCAGAATCCCTTAGTTAAAGTCGATTATTCATCATCAGTTGACGCATATATCCAAAAACGCCATGAATTTAACTTTAAACACAAGCGATGTGCAGTACCAGCTGGTACAGGATGCCCAAAGTTTGGAGTCGGCGTGTCAGTCCTTAGCCGCTGCCAAGATGATAGGAATTGACACAGAAACAACCGGATTAGACCCCCGGACTCATAGACTTAGGCTGGTGCAGATAGCAGCAAAGGGAATGCCCGTGATGATTGTGGACTTAGCTGCCATTCCCGCAGTTAAACTGAAACCCTTAAGACAACTACTAACTAATGGTTCTACTAAGGTTTTCCACAATGGCAAGTTTGACTTGTCTTTCCTCTCGGTGGCGAACCTACAGCCCATCGGTCCTTACTTTGACACTCAACTGGCATCTCAAGTCCTTTTCGCTGGCTTGAAAAAGAGCCATACCCTAGCTGCCCTAGCCGCTAAATTCTTAAAGATAGAACTTAATAAAGACCTACAAAACAGCGATTTTTCCGGGAAATTGTCGAATAACCAACTAGAATACGCTGCCATTGATGCTGCCATTCTGCTCCCATTACAAAAAGTTTTATACGCTCATCTCAAACGCACACAGTTGCTACCAACCGCCTTTTTAGAATTTGAAGCAATGCCCGCTGTGGCACAAATGGAGCTAAATGGAATGCTGCTAGACCACAAAAAGTGGCTTGCCGTAAGTTTAGACTTGGAAGCGAAAAAGCTTGCAGCAGCTTTGCAGCTAAAAGAACTGAAAATCAGACATTCATCTCAGCTTTCCTTACTCCCAGAATACACAGACTGTGTGAATCCTGAGTCCCCCCAACAAGTTCTGGCAGCCCTACAATCCAAAGGCATCCCCATTGATTCAACCAGCAAAAAAACCCTAATCCCACTAGCTAGCCAATACCCAATCATCCGGGCGCTGTTGGACTACCGTAAGTCAAAAATCACATCACCAAGCCTACTAGAACACGTTCATCCTGTTACAGGTCGAATACACGCACAATATCGTCAATGCGGTGCCCGTTCGGGACGGTTCAGTTGTCGCAGCCCTAATTTGCAAAATATTCCGCGAGATAAGGCAATAAGAAGTTGCTTTGTTGCTTCCCCTGGTTACAAGATTATCAAAGCTGACTATAGCCAAATTGAACTGAGAATAACAGCATTTCTTAGTGGCGATCGCCGGATGCTGAAAGCGTATCAACAAGGGCGAGACTTACACGCACTTACCGCTTCCCTGATTACTGGAAAACCTCTCTCTGGGATTACGGCAGAAGATCGGCGGCTAGCTAAGGCAATCAACTTCGGCTTAATCTATGGAATGGGAGCCGATTCGCTACAAGTGTATGCTGAAACCGAATACGGTGTCATTATGACACTTGAGTCAGCACAGCTGTTCAGAAAACGTTTCTTCCAAGTTTACTCAGGTGTAGCCAAATGGCATGATAGGATTCGTAGCACCGTCTATGGCAGGGGAATTAAAGAGATCCGGACAATTGGTGGGCGGCGACGGCGCTGGGAAAATAAGCCTCGTCTTTCTGAACTGTTAAATCACCCTGTACAAGGAACCAGTGCTGATATTACTAAAATCGCCATTGCCAAGCTATTCAAAACTTTGCGTAAAAGGGGCGCGAAATTGATTGGTACAGTGCATGATGAAATTCTGCTGGAATGCCCTGAAGAACAAGTTGTAACTGTGAGCAAGATTTTACAGAAATGTATGTTGTCAGCAGCGGCACAATTTCTCAATTCCCTACCTGTTGGAGTGGAAATTCAAGTGCAAGAAAGCTGGGGTTGAGCTGCAATTAGCGGTTGTTCAAAGCGATCGCGTGTTATCAAGTGTGCCATTCGAGGGTAGCGATCGCAGCATCCAAAGAAAGCATTGAGAGCGCAACACGAACGATTATCATTCTTATTAAGACTATTTTGAGTATTTTAGCTGATTGACAAAAGGCACTTTATTCTAACCTCTCACAGATGGTCGAGCGGTGCATCGGCTTAAGCTGCTCACTGACAAAAAACGTTAACCCCTCCGGCTTCAGATGATCGCGCTCCGTCAACCAAGCCTTAATTACCCTCAGATCCTCCCCCCTCAAAGGCTGCGTCGTCGATAGCCCATCTTTGAGCCGCCGCACATGCAGCACCCTGCTTTCAGTGTCCACCTGCTCCAACAGAAGCCCACAAGCCTCAGACACCCTCAAGCCATGCCGATACATCAGCAGTACCAGACAGCGATCGCGCTTATCATTGCGACTGCCCTTGATCGCCGCGATCAGCCGCTCCACCTCATGCCCCGTCAAATGTTTGCGGTCGCCCATCATTTTGTCGAAAGTTTGCCCTTACCCACAGGGCTAAAACCCTTGCCCTACCGTACCCCTCTTTTGGAACCCTCGACAAAATAGTACATTTTGTTGAGGGTAGTCGGTGAGGTAAAATATAGAAATTTCAATTTTGATGAAATCTTTCCCTGTTTCTTTGAGCGAATAACTGATCCGCCCTGTCGAGGAAAGGTCTTGGACATATACTTACCGTGATTGCTAGTTACGAAAAAGTCCGTGAGATTTTTCGTCCCTTAGTTGAGTTTTACCCTTAATCTGAAACGGAAATACCTTCGGCTTCGGTTAAAATCAAGAATCTATGAGTCAGAACTTAATTGAAAAAATTCGCAGTTACATCGAATTTAACGAAGAGGAAGAGCGATTTATCAGCAGTGTTTTCAAATTGAAATATTTTGCCAAAGGCGAGCATTTTCTGTTAGCTGGCGATGTCTGCCGCGAGGCGGCTTTTATCGAAAGCGGAGTTTTTCGGTTTTATATCAACACGGACGAACGGGACGCGACTTATTACTTTGCGGCGGAAACCGAGTTTATCTGCGAATATCCGAGTTTTCTCCCGCAACGCCCGTCGGACAAAAACATCCAGGCCCTCGAACCGGCAGAAATCCGCGTTATCAGTTTTGATGATTTACAAAGATTTTACCGCAAGATTAGTTTCGGCGAGCGTTTCGGCAGACTGGTCGCGGAAGAGATCTTCGTTGATTCGATTCAGCAACTTGCCTCTTTTTATCAGGACAACCCGGCGGTCCGCTACCAGAATTTCGTGCGCCAGTTTCCTCAACTGGTCGAGCGTCTTCCCCAGTATTACATCGCCTCTTATGTCG
>CAZZVG010000347.1:0-6467 GCA_964657295.1 Iningainema sp.
TCAATGTGTACCTATTTTCTACGGTAATCTTTGCGAACCCCGTGAACGGTTACATCAATACTTGACGTTGAAAATATCCCAATTCGCTTTCAATAGCTATATTGTCATTCATACTGCTTTGATGAAAAACTCAAATAATATCTTAACTTATTACTTGGAGTGATAATGAACCGTATTGCATTCGGATCATTGGTGACTCTTAGAGTGGCAGAAAAACACCGCGCCTGGGCGGAGGCGATCGCACTGGCGCGGGAATTGGGCATCTCACTCAAAACTCTGGCGATGGCGATGAGAATTGAGGTAGAAGATATTCCCGATGATGGGTTATCTTTGGCTCAATTAAAAGCTGTTTGTCGCAAAGTCTGCGGGATGGAAGCTTCCATCCCGCGAGCTTTGCGTCAGTTGGGGATTGAGAGAATTGAGGAATTGCCTGATAATTTCAAACTATTGTTGCTACCACGTCCGGTAGATTCGGGGAGTAAGCCATCATTAGATTGAATGGAGGACTAATCTTGAATCAATCAGTAAATACGCTCATCGACGAACAACAATTTCTTAACTTCTTCACAGCAGCCCTTCAAGAGGAATCTTTGCGCCAGGGAATTAAGAATATTGTGTAAGGATTCAGGTCTAAAGTGAAGGTATTAAAGATGGTGCTTGCATATCAGGGTTGACCATTGCTTTCATAGCTTGCTCAAAAAATTCAATTACGGAACGTCCTTGGCGACAGTCTCGCTGTTCCCATCCCCTACCTTTGAAAACGTTGAAACGTTTCAACGTTTTTTTAAAGTTTCCTCCTTTCCGACTTATGCCCCAAAGGCAGCGAGTAGCGCTCGTTCGCATGATTGCGTCTCCCCGAGTGAGAAGACTCGCTATCGCCACTCCGCCAAATTTCCGTGAAGTAGTGTATTGACTTTTCCCAGGGCTTTAATCTGTGGGAAAAGTCAACGTCAAATTAGGCGATCACTAGAAATCGCCATTAAAGCCCCAATTCCGCCACGGAATTAGGACACATCTTGGTAGATGATTTGTGGTGACCTCCCCAACATCTCACAAATTCGTCTGTATGGGACAAGGGGGAGGTAATCAATCGCTTTGTCTATCAAATCGCTGGAATACTTAGCCTGCAAGCCTTCTAAGCGCTCCAAGTCGAAAATTGATTCAAGTTCCCCAATCAATTCACCAATGCTTGGAGTACCAACTCCCCCTGGTACCTCCTCCTCAGGAACGACAGGTTTAACCAAAGACGAAACGATTTCCTTAATTTCCTCTTGGCTGTCACAACCTTTCCGATAAGAGATATCTATTGGGGAGGGGTGTGCCCTTGAGGTTACCCGATCTAGCGAAGCGAGTTTTTCTGAGAATCGCTTAGAGATGGCGGCATAGGTTTCGGAGTACAGCCCAGGCATTGAAACATCTGGATCGACATAATATACTCGTATCCTTTGATCGCCAACTCTTGGACTGCTAATACGTCGCTGGCTGCCTTTGACTGGGTACCCTGCTCTCTCCAAGCATCGCCGCAATAGATAGCATGGGTCGCTATCTTTGGTTACGGTAATGCCTAATGCCAGTTTGACAAACTTGGCATTGTTCAGTGCATGTTTTTTGAAGTCCAGCAGCCATTCTGTCTGGTGGTGCCACTCTTTCCCGCTTTTGGCAATCTCTTGGATATTGAGTAATGTGAGTGCCTTAATTTTTAACGAACTAGTTCTGACATCCCACCATGCAGTATCATTTTTAAGGGCGTGAAACCAAGTATTTTGGTCGAACGTCCTCGCCATCTCTGGGTGTTCGAGCAAGTATCGGGTTTCTTGAGAGGAAATCCAGTTCCTGTCAGTCAGATAGTAGTCGTATAAAAAGGAAGAAGTAAGGTTGAAATCTGGCAATCTATGTTGCAGGATTGCTTTAGTGGCTTTGTGTCTATCTTCCAATGTGGCATTCATGGATTGCTGGATGGCTGTTGCCTGGGTAAGATCGATGACCTCAGCGGATGAGATCGCCAACGACCACTCCATAAGAATCTCTTTCCGATGCGGGGTTGTGCAATGACTGGATTTTTCCCCTGGTTCCATCATCTTGACGATATGACCGCAACGTTCCAATTCTTGGGCTAAGAGATTCCGTAGATTGGCGCGGCTATAATTTTCCTGTGCTTTTAGTTCGACCAAGGCTTGAACAGATGGATCTTTGTACTCGCCACTTTCAAAGTCCATAATTTCACCTAATTTCAAGACTAGGTCAAAGTCGTCTTTTATTTCTGGGTGTTCTGCCAATACAATCTCACGCAGTGTCTCGAAATTGTGGTTGAACATGTGTTTTGCCAACACCGAAGGTAGGGGTGAGTTTGATCCTTCATCATCGCTAATTGCGTGAGTTTTAGCGAAAATTATTCTCGGTGCATTTGTTCTCAACCTCCCTAGCTGTTGCTTGGCGCTTAAGTGACTGAGATGCAAAAAGCAACCAAATACTGCATCAAAATGATCCTCAATTGTGATATCCACACTTGCTTTGCAAGTGGGGCTGTAAATAATGTAATCTGGCTGATTTTCTTTGATCCATTTGTTGGGGTTTTTGAGAAATTTCTCAACTGTATCTCTGGTTAATTCGTCGGTTTTTGTGATCGAATCTACTCGCAAAATTTTGGCGGCTGGGTTGACCATGAGAATGGCTCTTTCAATGCTCTGTCCCCATCTTTGACTATCAGTACAAATTAAACTTTTTTTGTTTCTGGCAACGGAAGCGAGTAACGCTAATTCAAAATTATCTCTTCTATTTGGATATTCTTTCTGTTGCCCATTGTCTAAAATTTCCTTCACCCCTGTGTAGAAGATGCACTCCCATTCAAATCGCTTCGTAATGTTCTCAACCACTCGAATTTTTTTGTCAGGAGCATACGCCTGTAACAATTTTAGCGTTGTCCTGGAGAGATCGGCATCGCAACAAAATACGTATTTCGCCTTTTTCAAATGTCGAATAAATTCACGTATGCGTGCGCGTCTTCCCCTCTTACAAGTGCTACTAGTTAGTAGGGATTGTATTATGTTTTCAACTTCTTCTAGAATTAAAACGTCTTTGGGAGGACATTTAAAAATTGATTCCACACATGCCGCCATCCATCCTTCCCTGGCACGCACCCAATCAAGCTTCTTTTTTTCGTGACTCCGTTCATCGTCTTTCTCTAAATCCCAAATATAAGCTATATGTTCCGCTATTTCCTCATCGTGGCAGAACTGGTCTATTACCGCATTTGAGAATGTAAGCACGTTTCCTGATTTGAACTCTTTGACTACAAGTTTCATCAAGGTAGATTTACCGCCTCCCATCCCTACCGTGAGTCCATAAATCCCAGGCAGTAAATCCGTGAGACTGCGTGTCGTGCCAGGAACCTCTAATGCTGGTGTTTCCTTTGTTGGGAAAAATTCGTCAATCATTAAACTTACGAACTTGGTATCCTGGATTATTGGATTCCAAGTTGCTAATGATCGCAAACTATCCTGCTGACGCTTCACCCTCTCTGGGTACGTTTCAAAGAATGCGGTTTTGCATTCTTCTTCATTTTTGGCATCGCTGTAACCACAATGCTGATCAAATTCCTCTTCTTTTTGAGCCAAATTGCTGTAATACTGTGCTTCCTCCTCATCATCAACTGGCTTCTGAATGGATTCATGCCGTGCGCCTGCTTTAACGCTTGTCAGTAGGTGAAACTCGTCTTTTGACAAGTATTTGATGTCGCCAAAGTCTGACAGTTCATCAATGTCTCTGTGTAACCCCTTGGTGGTCTGTCCCCACCAAGCAAACTTGACAGACCAACCCCAGCTAATGAGTAAATCGCTAACCTTGATCCATCTGGTAGTAACTTGCTCATTGAGGATATCACCCGCATCAGGGTAAATAGTTATTTCTCTGTGTCCGCCTATTTCCTGGTACAAAAGTTCTAGCCACTGCTTAAATAACTGTGGCGAACTTGCCCAATGCCCACCAGCTGCGCCAATCACTAGGAGGGAGAGCCTACGAGATGCCAGAAATAGTTTTGCCCCCACACCCTCAACCAGTGCTATCCCCTCTGGCTTACCCATTGGTCGCAATACTGATAAAGGATTTTCACCCTCTGGGTAAAGCTTTAGGGTTGCAGTTATGGGAGTGGATAACCATCTGTACCGATTGCCGTCTGGCGGATTATGTAAACGTAATTGTAATGCTACGATTTGTCCCTGTAAATCGTAGACAGGACATAGATAACCGTCGTGCTTGACAGCCAGAGAGCGTCCATCAGAAGCGATTCCGGGTAGCCTTCTGTCAAATTGCCCAACTAACTTTTGTCCTGCTTCAACGGATTTAAAAGTACAGTTATCAATTTCATCTTGAGTAAAACCGCGCTTTTGTAAGTCAGCCAGTGTCTTTGAGTCTAAAGTTAGTTGACCCAGAATTTGAGAATAAAGTTTATGTCGTTCCGCAGGTGATAACGCTCTTTGTCGTTGCCGCTGCTTTTCAATTTGGGCTTTTTGTTGCCGTGATGTATTTAGTTCAATCCATTCTCGCTTCCGTTCCGAGGTCCACTTATCATTGTTGTCTGGCTTGAAGCTCGCCGTATGCCCATTGGACTCTTTGACACAAATGTAACCGTTGATTACTTCTTTCTTATGAGCATCGGCATAAGTATGACAAAGAACAAAGTCCGGTTCTAGAGGGTTGTATCGGCAGCTTCCGTCTTGGCGATCGCAGATCGGGCACGGGTTGCCTTTTCCAAAAGGTTTCGGGGTAAAGCTCATCAAACCGCCCTCCCCAAAAAATCTTGCAAGTTGGCAGTTATGAAAACCGCTAAATCACCCTCAATCTGGCTTTGGGCAAGGTTTTCGAGGATTTCTGTCGTCTCCCCCTCTTGGATCGCCTGATTCAATCTTTCGAGTTTCTGAGATTGAGTTTGGGGGGGGGTTGATGCTACAATGCTTGTAGTATCAACGTTTTGTCGTGGATTGCGGCGGGGGAATATCGCCGCTTTTCGCTCTTTCACGGGAATACCTCCATTTAGTTTGGTATCCACATGACTTTTAAGCGTGAAATTGATAGGCTAGTTGACAGAAGTTTATTTATAAGGTTTGCTGAGCGCAAAGTCTTTTGGATGAACGCCTGAGAAACGTTCTTTGTAGTCGGTTGTGGGTCTTCGGTCAACGTAGACTAGCAATCTCACTGCTTAAAGCCATTGGATGATGCCTCATTTTTTTTTAATGAGGTTTTCAGGATAGTTACTAGCACACATATCGTTAAGCTGCTTTAATGCGCGCAGCTTTTTTCTCTTTCAGCTTTTTCAAGGATGTTGCCTGTAAGTCTTTCGTCTGTCTGCACTCTACATCAGCAGTCCCCTTAGCTTCAGCTAGTGCTTTGAGTTCTGACTGAATAATTGTATTGTTGCTGTGATTGTTACGAATCAATGTAAAAATTTTGTCGTTACCTTGACACTTGATTGCTGATCCTTTGAGGTTAGCTTTTGACTTGAGGTATGGGGTGATCATAGAGGTAGTAGACTCATTCGACTGTGATGATTTAGTTGTAGCGTTGCTGAAAAGTGAATCGCGGTGTACGTGTTGGTCATTGTATAATAAGTAGTCATCCTATTTATTTGTGAAGCGCTCGACACTGGCGGGTATTTAGTTGAGGTACACAGTCTCCTCTGTTTTGTATCTTGCGCTTCACACTTAATTGTATATCCCTTTGTCTTCACATCATGTTAATAGAGTGTGCCACTTTCTCATAATTTTTTCAACTGGCACAACATTGTTGTCACGGTGGGAAAATTGATAAAATGATTATAACCAACATTCCACACCCTAAAGTGTCACACAACGAATTTTGGACGTTTGAAGATTTGGGATTGGCGATTACCATTTCAAATCCGCCTTTATTGTATAAAATGCACCCTTAACAGTGGGTAAAAATCCGCGAAAACTAATTGTGACAGTTGGGGTGCGGAATGTCGGTTGTAAACAATCCAATGTAAACAATCAAGTGTCAACAGTCATGAAGATGTCCACGGCAAATAAAGAAACAAGATTGAATGTACGGATAACTCCAGATGAACTGATGGATATTAAGCAGTTTGCTGAAAGTAAGAACATGACTCTCACTGATTTTGTGTTAACTGCTGCACGGTCTTATATGGACAAACCATCTGATGTTCAATCTGAATTACTAGCTATTTCGCGTAGGGTGATGGAACTAGAGCGTGCTGTATTTCATAACCTAGCCGCATAATTCACATACACCCTACAATCAAACTCCATACAATGAACCCGCACCAACCAATAAGGGAAGATGCGGGTTTATTCATGGTTTATGAGTCGTCAAGGTCTGCGTTTCTCTGTGCCGTTAAGCTAATATTGGACGGTTAGACGCCTCATTTTCGCTTCTCACATCTTTAAGATAATTGTCTCCAGTAAAGGCGAAAGTGTCTCTGAGTAAAAGTTAGC
>CAZZVG010000348.1:0-6462 GCA_964657295.1 Iningainema sp.
AAAAGTGAAGCATAAAATAGATACTCATGTTTGAAGCATATCATGAGCTAAAGTTCCATTTTTTAGTTCAAGTCACACTTTGCTACAGCATTAATCATCTTCTCACATCTTATATTTCACTCAAGCGAGAACCGCTATAGATATCGCTGCAAAGTTCCCAAATCGTTATGACCGCTAATTTCCTGAATGTGGCGCAGCGGTACGCCTGCACTAGACATCATTGTTATAGCAGTTCTCCTGAATGAGTGAGTACTGACGCCGATAAGTCCGGTGCGATCGCCCTTTTTTAGATCCACCTCACGCTCATCGCATTGCTCCCGGTCGTTATTATACTATTCTAAAGAAAGTTGTGAACCTCTAATTATGTCCTTAAAGAGTTTTTTATCGCTCAACTACCCTCAACAAGAGAGAGTTTTAAAAGGGAATTGGAAGGAATACATCAAGTATCTCCTCATTCGTACTCCTATCGAGGGAGCAGCACGAAAGATAGTTGGACTTCAAAAATTTATGCAGATCAGGAAACACCCTGAACTGACTGACATTTTCCTAGAGCCTGTGAGAATTGAGCAGATGATGCCGCGCTTGTTATCTAAATCTTCCAATTGTATAGACATAGGTTGTCATATAGGTTCAATGCTCAGCACAATTCTACGATTAGCGCCTCAAGGGCATCACCTAGCTTTTGAGCCACTACCACACAAGGCACTTTGGTTAAAACGCAAGTTTCCCGAAGTTGACATCAGGGATTTAGCGTTAAGCGATTCGATAGGTCAAGTCACCTTCTATCACAACGTTGATGTTTCCGGCTTCAGCGGACTTCGTCAGCATGGAGGAGAAGACAACAAAATACTGAAACTTACTGTGAATTGTGAGCGTTTGGATAACATTTTGCCATCTGACCATCGGCTCGATTTCATAAAACTTGATGTAGAAGGGGGTGAGTTAGCTGTGCTTCGTGGTGCAGCAGAGACATTGCGCCGTTATCGCCCCTCGATACTATTCGAATGTACTAACTCAGGATTATCTTGCTTCGGCGTCACGTCCGCTCAAATATTCGAGTTCTTGACTAAGCAATATTCATACTCGGTGTTCTTGCCCAAGCATTTTCTGGTAGATGGGGAGGCACTGAACTTTGAGCAATTCCACGATGCTCTACAATACCCGTTTCAAGCTTTTAACTTTATCGCCGTTGCAAACGACTAAATCTCTCAGCAATTCTAAATTTAAGAATTGACTTGGGATTGAACGGTAGGTGTCGAGGAGGAGCAACAAGGAAAATGCAGTTACTGTAAATTTACAGTAACAAGAAAATGAGGTGTGGCGTTCGCCCCTCGAAACTGCAACGCATCGCAAAAAAAAAGCCCTTCTATAGCGCGATCGCTAATCCAGAGAGTCGGCAAGAAATTTTAGACTGGTATCACCTGAAAGAAAACCTTTACAAAATTCAGGCGAAAAAACAGTTTTTGTTACAAATCGAATCATTTCTTTGGCATGGACAAGTTGAGTCAGCGATTGAAAAACTGAGAAAGAGTAAGTATGTAGGAGTAACTCAATTTACAAATTATCTACATAAACACAGACATCGCTTGGTCAACTATATGTATTTCCAAGTTGAGCAATTAAGCTCCATTGGTTTAGGTGCTGACTGTACGTTCGCTCCTACTTGAAAGGGAGAAGGGCGTCTAGGCCATCCAGCAGCGGTGTCCGAAGCACTTGTAGCGAGACACTCTCGTTCATACTATAATTAGCGGCTTACGCTCAACTGTGCAAAGTTTCACCCATAACTTTCCTGTCTTGAGTGTTAAAAATTGTTGCCACCATTGTATGCATTTACATCGGATACTCCCGCATCGCCACATCAATCGCCACAAGGTCATGCGGTGGGTCAAATGGTCGTCTATCTTTGATTGGGATTAACACAGCCAATACCCCCATCAAGGTTGGCAAATGTTTGACTGGAGTATCAATACATATTCCAGTCCTACACGCCCAGTCATACCATTGTTGCTGTTCAAGTGTCAGAGTATTTGGATCTCGCTTTTCAGGTTCCGGCTTTTTGACTAACCACCCTTCCTCCAAGCACTTCACAAAATATCCTTCGCGGTTGGTGACTTTGCCTTCTTTCGTTTTTTGATCCACATAGGCGATCGCCTCTACAAATTTCTCCGAATGTACTGCCCACAACTTTTCTGCCTTTGCTGGGATTAGATGAATATCAGCGTTTTTGAGAAGAAGCATGATTTCAGCGGGAAATGTCGTGGCTGTACCAGTTTCAACGCTCTTAACCGCTGTCATGCCCGGCTTTTTGGGAGTTATAACCGAAAGTCGCTTTACTTCAATTGCTACACCCCTGACAGCATTCTGTAAATAATTCAGAAAATAGCCATCTTTGTCTTCCTGATTTACAAGCACGCCAGATTTTCTGAGTCGAACCGCAGCATCTAGCATCGCGTCTTCACCATACTCGGTTAAACAATGTTGCATCTGCTCCGTTGTTAAAACCACACCCATCGCGGTTAAAGTCAATGAAAGCTGTAGCGATACTACCACTTCAACATCTTCTGAATTGGGTTTGTCTTTGAGAAGTTCTGATTCAGTTTTCCGGACAGCTTTCAGTAACCGACTTCCAACACTTGCTAGCACTTCTAAAACGAGTAACGGAACTTTGCTGAAAGCGATCGCACGTCCCACAACTTTCTGAGCCGTCAGTCCCTCTTCATCCATCTGCCTCTGGATTTCCACCCCAGTGTCCTGGTCATAAATGGGAGGAATTTGGGCATAACGATTCCCATCCGGTAAGCTGCGCCAAATTGTGGGGGTGTCCTCGTGGCGGACTACAACATGTTGTTGTTCTTTTATTAATTTATTAACAACAACATGATTGTTGTTTGTGTCCGTTTCACGGTAGTCCATATTACGGACTACCCCATCATTGCTGGTTAGTTGCGGTTCAATTTCTGCTGACTCAGTATCCAGTATTTTAGGAAACTCCAAAACTTTCTTTGTACGGATGTCCTTAATACGGACTACTGGCTCTGGCAACCACTCCTCGACTGGCTTGAACCAGTACTCGCTACTGGTGCCTGGTCGCTTGTTCTCTTCAATGATATTCTGCTCCTTGGCAATAGACAATCCCTTCAGAATTGTTTTGCGATAGCGAAGCGCTGCCGCCTTGCGGCGGATCGCACCCAGTTCTCTGGGCAACATTGTCAGCTGACTCAGTGAACGTCCCCCCGGAAATCGTGCGATACAAAACTTGGTTGAGGCTAAATGACTCAACCAATGTTGGTTTAGATTCAACTGCCCGACAAAGCCTGTAAAGTGCTGTATCTTTTAGTTCTGGTGGTAGACTTTGTATCCACTCCAAAGTTATCTGCTCTTCGTTGGCTTTATCAAGTTCAATTATGGGTTTTTCCCATAGGGCATCCGTTCCCGTGCTATGTTCCGGGAAATCTGATATGATTGGAGTAGGCATAGTCTGTCAATTCAATCAGTACTGTGCTAAACCGCCTAGCCAGCCTTCCACAACGAGCTAGGTGTTTTAGTCTTTACCTGACTGCCTGAAAAAGCAATTAGGTAGCCACTTAAAATCATGGCTAATTAAAAGCTAGCATTGAGCTAGCCAAATAGCAACATTATATCTAGATTTACATATCTGATCTAAAAGCTTCACCCCCTACGAATTTGTAGAGAGTGAGAAGTGAACACACTTTCGGCTGTCTTTTCAATTGCTGGTTTTGCGTGGCTAGCTCACTTTCAATTTTCCCATCTGTCTTTTCAATTCCTCTACATCCTGAGCCAGCTGAAAAATATTGACTACGTTTTTGCCTAGACTGTCTTTGCCAAGCCGAGTTTTGATATAGCTTTCTATATCCTCAGTCATTGTCGTGTCTTCTTTCCTTAAGAATTCTTTGTATTCTTCATATAGCTGGCTATCTAGCCTGATGCTCAGCTGAGCGTCTCGCGCCCGCACAATAGATTTTTTGGCGTCAGACATTTTCTTCTCTCCAGTCACTAATAACAATATAATTCACAGTCTAGACAGTGGCTATAAAATATTTCGCGACGCAAAAGCGCCGCCACATACTTTTTATCCTAGCCAATGGCTTGACAGTGGCTAGCCAAAAAGCTAAAATAAATATACACAAAGCAATTCACGTGATCACTTACTTCTTGGCGGTCGTGGCGATCACATGAATGCAAACCATATGTAAAGGTTTCTTCTATGTTACAAGATTTTACCATCTTCGTCAGCGTTGACGAGCAGACAAGAGCACAAGCTGAACTTTCTGCATATATCGAAGCCCAAGCCCAAGAGATAGCACCTGAAGAGATTCAATTCATCGACCTTGACGGCTTCTACAACTACGAAGCGCTTGCTGCAGGCAAAACTGTTGCCACCATCACCCATGATTGTGAAGACTTCGTAACCCAGCCTTGGGTTGTCATGGTAGGCGAAGTGGAAGTACACCGCGCTGACACCTGGGCTAAATGCGCTCACTATATCCAGTGGCACTACAAACGGGGGACGTTGCCTAAGTTAAAAACCCTATCAGCTGAAGAATTGCTTGACTTGCCTTTTGACCAACTCACAAGTGTTGAATGGGAGCTGCTAAAACAGTACGAGCCACAATCTGACTGCTTTTTAGCCGCATAAAAACTCTTGGGGACTATCGCTTCGCTCCAAGTCAAAAATCAAAAGTCAAAATTAAAACATTTCACAAACTTTTTTTGACTTTTAGCTTTTGACTTTTGAATTCCCCGAAGGGACTGGTCCCCAATTTTTCACTTATTCAACACATAACAATAACATGAGCGACATTATACCACAAAAAGTGATGGGTCATTTCGCAATTCGTACTATCGATGACCTCTCTCGCCTTTCAGCTATGCTTGCTAAGTCAGGGTTTTTCAGCGATACCAAAGAAGCGGCGCAATGTGGAGTGAAGGTGCTGGCGGGTTTAGAACTGGGCTTCCCAACGATAGCGAGTATGTGTGGCATTCACATTATCAATGGTAAACCCACTTTGGGAGCGCATTTAATGGCAGCCGCCGTTAAACGTAGTGGCAAATATAACTACCGTGTGACACAACATGATAACAATGGCTGCGTGATCGCTTTTTCCGAGAATGGTGAGATTGTTGGAGAACGCAGCTTTACCAAACAAGATGCAGTAGCTGCGGGTGCGTTAGATGGTAAAAATGCTCACACTTGGAAGAAGTTTCCTAGAAACATGATGTTTGCCCGTGCTATGAGTAATGGGGTGAGGTGGTATTGTCCTGACATTTTCACTGGCACTGTGGTGTACACTCCAGACGAGCTGGATGAGGCAACGGATGAAGAAGGAAATTTAGTGAAGTCGGTGTCTGAGCCAGTTTCGGTACAAGCAACAGTTGTGGAACCTACTACACCACAACCTAACGGTAATGGTCATCCTCATAACGAGCGTGTACGCGGTGTTCGTACTTTGCTTGGGATTGAGGGTAAAGCAGTTTTGGAGTGGCTGAAAACGGAGATGCTGGTTAACTCCCCAGCTGAGTTGGAGACTATTCAAGTGGATGAGCTTGTTCAGTGGATGGGTGTTCAGTGGGCAGTCAAACAGGGAATGCAACATAATCATGCTACAAATAGTTTCAACAAACATATCCCGGCAATAATCCTTGAGGGATACACCGAAGCTGATGCTATTGGGTTGTGGATGCAACACGTACAGCAACAAGCTGAGCAAAAGCAGTAATTTCAATACTTAACAAGTCAAGGGAGAAATTCATATTAATTAATCCTAAGTAATTGGGTAATTAATAACAGTATTTACGATATAATTAGAGATATAAATTTACTGATTGACAGTGAATTAGAGCTTTAGTTTTTTCAGGGACATCATCAATGGTTCTCATGAAGTTAATTTCATTCTCTGCTAAAATCCCCTTTCAAAAATATGACAAGAACGCCGCATGATAACTTTGCCAAAGATTATTTTGAAGAACTCCTTTCTCCTCTAGGTAAAGTAGAAATCAGTCGGGAAATTACAGACGAAACACGACAAATTGATATTCTCTTTTCTCCCTCTTCTCCTCCCACTGTTTCCCCTGAATCTTTAGGTTTACTTGGTAGATTGGTCACTCAGACTTCCATTATAGAGATATTCCGTAATCAACCTAATCTGTTTCAAGTATTAATGTGCGCAAATAAGCTCTACTCTTATTTTGCGGAATTAACCCGACTTGCCAGAAGAGAAGATAGGCGTTTAGAGGTAGAAAGTTTAGGAAAACTATTGATTATCTCCACTACTGCATCTGCTGATTTACTTGAACGTTTTGGCGCTACACTAGACTTAGAGATTAATTGTAATGGCGTCTACTCATTTCCTAAAGGTTGGTTTGGTATAATCATAGCAGTTAACAAACTACCAGTGACAAATGAAACACTCTGGTTGAGGATTTTAGGTAGGGGAAAGGTTC
>CAZZVG010000349.1:0-6454 GCA_964657295.1 Iningainema sp.
TATGAGTAGCGATCGCTGCATACAATGAGGCAGGTTTAAGAGTGGAAAATCAAAGTATTGTGACTCCAACCGAGTTGCTCCAACCATCAAGTTATCAAGTCTGGGTACAGGCGATGGCTCGTGCAGTGTATCAAATAGGACATGGAAGCATCTTGTTTTTTATCCCACTGATTTTTGTCAATCAATTGGGGTTCGGAGCAACGGCGGTGGGGATGGCAAGGGGGAGTGGATCGCTAGCTGGGTTTGTCGGACATTTCCTCGGTGGCTACTTAGCTGACTCTCCAAGGTATGGTCGCAAACGAACACTGTTATTCTCCGCAGGACTATCAATTCTAGCGGCGATTGTGTTAGCATTGCTACCAAATCTCCCAATGCTTTACGTGGCTAATTTGATTATGGGATTAGCTTCTGGATGTTATTGGACGGCGGCAGATGCTGCGGTGATCGATGTCACAAAAAGCGAACAACGCTCGAAAGCGTTTGGCTTTATGGTATTGGCAGATAGTCTTGGTACTGGACTGGGAATTATCTGCGGCGGCATCTTACTTTCTCGCATCTCTCAGGTGCAAATGCTGTTTTTGATTGCTGGGCTGATTTTCTTAGTATTTTTGATATTAATTCAAATTGCCGTGACAGATTCTCATCCTGAGGGGAGTGAACATGCTGAGCTACTACAAGGATTTGATGTAGCATTGAAGGATAGATCCCTACAACTGTTTGTATCGATCAACGTTGTGTTTACAACTTACATTGCCTTGATTCACAGTACACTACCACTCTATTTTACAAACTTCGTTTCCACCAATGTACAACCATTAGTTAGTGTTGCAAATTTGTATACTTGGTGTTATGTCGGCATTGGTGCAGTGTTGCAGTTACCGCTTGTAAAAATATTGACTCCACTGCTGAAAGTTCGGGTTCTCAAAATCTCAATGTTGTTGTGGACTGGCGGATTCTTTTTAGTTTGGGTAACTCATCTGATGCCATCTCCCTTGATTGGTGCGATCGCCGCATTCAGTGTCTTGTCAATCGCCACCGCCACTTATAAACCTTTTGCAGCAGTCATTGTCTCAGAGTTAGCGCCCCCATCATTGCGAGGCGTTTATATGGGTATTAGTTATCAGTGTTGGTCGATCGGCTTTTTTATTGGTCCCATATTAGGCGGTTGGGCAATGGATCGAAGCAGTGACATCGCCCATTCATTGTGGATTGCCACAGCCTTTAGCACCTTTTTTGGTATAGTTTTGCTGCATATTCTTCAACGCCTTCAGACTCAAATCGCACAGCAATCACAGGTTTAAAAAATGAGCAAACTTATCCTTATCACTGGTGTTAGTCGGGGTTTAGGTTACGCTTTGACTGAGCAATTCATTCAGGAGGGGCATACTGTTATTGGTTGCGCTCGCTCTACAGAAGCTGTGGAAAAATTACGCTCTTCTTTTGGTTCACCTCACAGTTTTTCCACAGTAGATGTAGCGGATGAGCAACAAGTCAAAGCTTGGTCAGTTAGTGTACTCAAAGAATACGAAACTCCAGATTTGCTAATTAATAATGCCGCAATTATTAATCAACCAGCGCCACTATGGCAAGTTTCAACTGAAGATATTTCACAGCTAATTGATGTCAACATTAAAGGAGTTATTCACATAATTCACTACTTTGTACCTCCAATGGTAGAAAGAAAAAGTGGCATTATTATTAACTTAAGTTCCGGTTGGGGACGTTCTACTTCTCCTCTTGTTGCTTCTTACTGCACCTCCAAGTGGGCAATCGAGGGGTTAACTCGTTCCTTGGCGCAGGAACTGCCTGCTGGCATGGCGGCTATTCCTCTGAATCCAGGGATTATTCATACTGATATGTTGGAAATCTGTTTTGGAGAGGAAGCCGCAGCTTACACGCCTATATCTAGATGGGTACAGAAAGCAGTTCCTTTTATACTTCAGTTAAGACCGAAAGATAACGGTGTACCTCTAACGGTTCCTAATTAAACTGTTGGCATTCCCTTAGCTAAAGGTTTCACAAGGCACGAGCGCTAAGTCGGTAGACGTTTCTCGTTGAGACAAGGCAGCTATGCTGAAGGCAGAAGGGAAGAGGATTTCAACTAACTTTACTTTTTGTTACATACTTTGTTTTTTTGTGCTTCTCTACTTATTTCATTTTTTTCATATATACTTATATGTATATATACCAAAATAAAAAAGCCAGCGACTCAATTCTTTGGAAGCGCTGATTTTAAAATGAGTGGAAAATCATAGCCATGCTGAAGCAAATCATTGTTGTACCTTCCGTTCTTTTGATAGCCTTAACTACAAACTCGCTACCGAGCCACGCCCAGCGTGTTCCCGGTAGCAAATCTCTCATTACCCTCGGACGCGCCGAAAATTTAGCTCGTGAAGCTGCTGAAAAGGCTAATGGCGGTCTACAAAATTATCGAGCCGAGAACTCGATGTATGGGCCCGCCCAAAGCTCCCCCCACATCTACGATGGACATGGCACTTGGACTTTCACCTTTAAGGGACATCGCCCTAGTTCTCGCACTTTTACACTCAAGAGTGTCGTGACTGTCTCAAGAACCGGCATCGTCAATGTTAACTACAACGGTCCTATCCGCTAAAGGGTTTGAACTTTTCAATGGCCTGAGGGGGACGCTACGACACTCTGAAGTTCGTTAAGCTGGAGTTGAGGCGATACGGATGGCAACGGCTGTCAACGGCATCGCTCACTTTCTCCCCTACCCAAAATTGCTTATGTCTGAATCTACCTTTTCCCCAGCAGGAGATCAAAATTTGATAAAGAGTCCCAGTAAGAAGAAGGGTAAATCACTTCCGCCAAAGATGATCATCAAGCTGGGAAAATTTGTTTGGACGACTCTTTGGCACATGATGATGTCGAAAATCGCCCCTCGCAATCAATCGGGAGAGTATATTCGTCCGAGTAGTCAGTTCCGAAACTTTATTGGGACAGAGGAAGGCAACCCGTATAAACCAGCAGCCGGACGATACAATCTGATAGTTGGGATGAGCTGTCCTTGGGCACATCGTACCCTGGTTGTGCGATCGCTCAAAGAACTCTCGGAAGCAATTTCCGTCACTATCGTGTCACCCTCTCCGCTTGAAGGCGGTTGGGTATTCAACCAACAATACGAGGGTTGCCGCACACTTGCCGAATTCTACAATTTAGCCGAACCTGGGTATAGTGGACGTTCTACAGTGCCAGTGTTATGGGACAAAGAAACAAAAACCATCGTCAATAATGAGAGTGCAGAGATTATTGTCATGCTCTCAGAGTTTAACGAGTTTGCCCAAAATCCTACACTCAATCTCTACCCAGAAGAACTCAAAGAGAAGATTGACTGGTGGAATGAAAAAATTTACAACAGCGTCAACAACGGCGTGTATCGTTGCGGTTTTGCCCAGAACCAAGAGGCTTACAATCAAGTCTGCGATGAACTGTTTGCCACTCTCGATGAGATTGACGCAGCTTTGGCAACAAATCGCTACCTTTGCGGAGACACTGTGACACTAGCAGATGTCCGTCTATTCACAACATTATTCCGCTTTGATACCGCTTACCACGGACTGTTCAAGTGCAACCGTCGTCGAATCCAAGACTATCATAACTTGGGACCTTACTTACGCGATCTGTATCAGACCAAAGGTATTGCTGACACTTGCGACTTAGAAAGTGTGAAAAAAGACTATTATGGCAACCTGTTTCCACTCAATCCGGGCGGTATCATCCCCTCAGGCCCTGACATCACATACCTTCTAGAACCACACGGTCGCGAGGAAATCGGGAATGGTTCTAAGTAATCGTGGATTACTCCAGGACCTCCATGAAGACACATATTACTCAAAACTTAGATAGGATATAATTACAAGCGCTTGGAACAGTTAAGCATCGCACTTTGTGTATGAACCCTTCCGCACCAATTGGTATTTTTGATTCTGGGGTAGGTGGCTTGTCAGTGTTACGTGCTATTCGTGCGGAGCTACCCCACGAACACTTATGCTACATAGCAGACTCCGGTCACGTTCCATATGGTACTAAAACGCCAGAGTATCTCCAACAGCGTGCGTTCCAGCTTACCAGTTTTCTGCTTGTGCAGGGTGCAAAGGCACTGGTGATTGCTTGCAACACTGCAACTGTTGCGGCCGTGGCAAATCTCCGCGCAAGGTTTTTCGTACCCATTATTGCGGTAGAGCCTGCTGTGAAGCCAGCAGTAGCAGTGACGAAAACTGGTGTCGTTGGTGTACTTGCAACTGCGGCAACGTCCACGAGTGTTCAGTTTGAATTATTGCGAAAACGCTTTGGAGCAAGCGTCACGATCCTTACACAGGCTTGTCCACACCTTGTTACGCAAGTCGAGGCTGGTGATCTAACCAGTCCGATGACGCGTGTATTGATTGAGCAGTATACCGCACCACTGTTGGCAGCTGGTGCAGATACACTTGTGCTAGGCTGTACGCATTATCCCTTCCTCCGTCCACTCATTGACGATGTAGTGGGACCAGGTGTGACGATCATCGATACAGGCTTGGCTGTCACTCGTCAGCTGTCGCGGGTGCTTGCAGCGCAGAATCTGTTGAATGTAGATCCCATACCTGGTAGTGAGCATTTTTGGACGAGTGGTAAGGTGCAGACAACGCAAGGCGTCATTTCTACTCTATGGGGTCACTCAGTCATCGTGCAACCCCTGCCTCAAACGGTTGCGTGAGGCAGGCAGGGGTGTAAATTTCACCTCGTAATTTCCTGTAACCGTCCCTGATAGAGTTCAGTTGAGTGCATTGGCAATTTCAGTACCAAGGTGATCTAATGTTTTCTCCCTGACAAACTCAGCTGCTGATCTTGCTGATTCAGCCAAAATTGTATCGGTGTTTGGTGTGAGCTTTAATGCGCCCCCCAAGTAACCTAATGCCTTGCAGTAATGGTCACAAAGGTTGGTAGCTGCTAACCTTTTGACAATCTGGTGATCTCCACGACGAAAAGCAGATAAAGCCTCTGTGTGTAAATCATTTTCGGGAGTTCCCAAAACATTCAGTATTGCATCAACAGCTTGGCTAACTTTTTCTAGTGATAGTTCTGTTGTCGGTTGCGTTGCTTGCACCATTGTGACAGTCCTTTCAAGTTTTAACTTGTGGGAGATAATGTATTATGATAAATTGTAATAAAAAATACGAAATATTTTAACAATCTTTTAGCTTAAAAGTCTTATAGCAATTCTAAATCATTGATGACAACGAAAAAAGCTGAAACTCTTATAAATAGGTGCTTCTAATCTCCGTATTTTCTCACGATTTAACTCTTTCCCGTTAGAAGTCCCTACGAGCGCGTGCCCGATGTAAGACAGCCATTTGCTCTACGCTTTATGATTTTCGGTCAGGTAATATTGGGTTGCACAAGTCGCTTAATTTCACCACAGGCAATATAGGACTTACCATCAGGCCCTATTTTGATTTCGTCAACAACGTAAAGCATTCCTTCAACGCGAACTGAGCGGGGAAAACGCATATTCCAATCTGGTTCATATCCGTCAGAAACGACTCTAGCCCGCAGCTTGCTGCCATCTTTAACACACTGAACTAGAATGCCGTCTTGGACAGCGTCGGTTGTGGGGAGATCGGCGGCAGTGGCTTTGCCAGTGGACGCTTTACCTGTGCTAGCGGATCTTGATTGCTGACGAGCAACAAAGATATCTGCTTCACCAGGTTGAGCAAAACGGGCGATGTTGCCATGTATACGGTAGAAAGTGCCATCGTTTGAAAGTTCTAGTCCTTCAACAACATAACGTGCTCCCTCAGCACGAATAGCGCGAGGAAACTGGACGTTCTTGCTTGAATCGTAGTCATTGGCTACGACTTTGATCCGCAGCTTACCCCTTTCACGAATACAGTGCAGTTCTACACCTGAAGCAACTTCATTGACAACTGGCATTGCATATATTTCCGAGCCTACAGTGACACCGCGTCCCACCAAATCGCTACGATTACGTGTCATCGTTTGGTAACTCTGATCTCGCAGTTCTTTACGTCCGGCATTACTAAGAGCTTTTTGGGCGATTTGACCAGAGAAATATTCCAGTTGCTCGATTTCCTCAGCGATTTCAAAGTTCTCGTTCAACCTTTGATCTCGGAGATCATTCACCAGCGTCCGCAGAATTTGTTCAGCTTCTTGATGTCTGCCTTTTTCTGCTTCCTCAAGGGCAGTTTCTTTGGCTTTAGCGATAGTCAGGCGGGTCAATTCAAGGATGATATGACTTGTAGAGGCAAGAGCGGCTTCCTCGACTGTGCCAACCTTAGCGATGATATCTGCTGTGCCTGATACGCTTTGAATCACGTCATTTTCGACAACATCAGCACTGTAATGCAACTTCATCACAGGTAAGTCGCCAATTTGAGATCCTGAGATCTCCAGACTCAACCCCAGAAGTTTGTCTTCCCCTTCGTAAAGTTCC
>CAZZVG010000350.1:0-6451 GCA_964657295.1 Iningainema sp.
TCACGCACGGTTTTGTAGCCGAGTCAGGAGGGCGACTTCCTGGCTTAGGCATCCACATAGTGATTCCTCAGACTGAAGTTGTAGTAGATAATGTTGTGATCCCCGCCGTCTGCCTTGCCTCATCGAGGTATACCCGCAGCTTTTCGGCTAAAACTTGGACGTGGGGAGGAGTATTCATGTTAACGTGATTTCCAGGCACTTCTACTACCTCTATCCCAAGAGCAGCCAAATCAAGCCAGCCAAGTTCTGGATTTTGGGGATTGAGTGCATCCCGCTCATTGGCACGGAAGAAGATGACTCGACCCGGATAAATTTGCGGTACATAGTTTCGCATGGCTTGATTATATACCTTAAAAAGGTCGAATTGACGGCGAATCTCTGGCAGTCCGAAATAAGGAGACATTACTTTGTTAGTCTTCATCTGGTCCAAATAGTAGAGTAGTTGCTCGTCGCGTTCAAGCTGCCGGAAGTCTTCCAATGAAAGGGAGAGGTTGATACCAAAACTTAGTAGGTAATAAACTATGACTGCCGTTTCATCTAGCACTGACGTTTGACCCGAACCGGGGGTATCTATCATGGCTAGCAGTGCTACCTTTTGACCTAACGCATTGAGTTGCTTTGCCATCTCGAAAGCAACCATGCCTCCAAAAGAAGAGCCTCCTAGAAAATATGGACCATTCGGCTGAAGGACACGCAACGCTTTAATATAGTCAGTCGCTATATCTTCAATTTTGATAAAGGAATCTATTTCCCCATCCACTCCCGGTGATTGTATCCCATAAACAGTTTGATCTGAGCCTAAATAACGTGCCAAATCGCGGTACATGTAGACGTGTCCGCCTATTGGATGCACTAGGAAAAAGGGTTGTTGAAAGCAACCCCGTTGAATTTCTACTAGCACCGAAGGAAGCGACTCTCTTGGTTGTTGGGTGGAAATCTCAGGCTGTGATTGAGTCTGTTTAATTAATTCAGCTAACGCTGCGATGGTGGTTGCCTGTAATAGGGTATGGGGAGATAACGACCTTTGAAAGGTTTCGCGTAACTTGGTAAGAAGTTGAACTGCTAGTAGGGAGTCTCCACCCAATTCAAAGAAGTCGTCTTGGATTCCTACCTGTTCAATACCAAGGAATTTTTGCCAGATATCAGCAATCTTTCGCTCAGTCTCATTCCTAGGAGGGACATAGGCATTACTCAGTTCAGGCCGCAGGTGTGTTGTTTGGGAGAGATTATCTTTCCCTAAACTTTTAGGGGCAATTGCCGACAATGGATTAGTCAGATCAACTTTAATCTTTAGATCTTCAGTCGATACCGCAACTTGGGGGAATGTATTTTCCAGAACACGCATAAAAACATCTATTCCCTCTGAAGGGAGCAGCCCATTCTGGAGGTATCGAGCTTGGAGAATACCGTAGTTTTTTTTTGCAGCTTGTTTTATTGCCTCTACCGACATGCCGACCTCTTGCCAATCATCCCAGTTAATACTGACTGTGAATGTGCCCTTTTTGCAGGTTTTGTAGTAAGAAAAAGCGTCAAGAAATTCATTTGCGGCACTATAGCCCACCTGACCAAACTTCGTTTTATACAGGATGGAACTAAGAGATGAAAAAAGAATCAAAAAATCCAATTCAACATGCTCTAAGAGCTTATCAAGTACCAATGTCCCCCTCACTTTCGGTGCTAGAACACTGTCTGTCATCTCTCGCGTTCTTCTCTGAATCACACCTGCATAATCAGCAACTCCGGCTGTGTGAATAATACCATTGATCTGACCAAACCGCTTCTCGGCCTTCGCGATTACTGCTTGCATTTGTTGCTCATTGGCCACGTCGGCGCAGGCTACAAAAACTTCCCCCCCCAGTTTTTCAAGCTCCTGAACTTTCCGAATCTTGCGACTGATGTCATCATGTTCACCGTGAGTAGCAAGCCATCCAACCCGTTCATCTGGTGCGGGAAAAGCTGAACGCCCCAACAGGATCAGTTTAGCTCGTACAGTTTTCGCCAGATGTTCTGCCAGCACAAGTCCCATGCCTCCGAATCCACCTGTGATCAAATAGACTCCCCCTTCTCTTAACCGTGGTTTTGCTTCGCTGGACTTATCCAATCGGACTGGCTCAAATGTTTGCACCCAGCGATGAAGACCACGGTAGGCAATAACCAGGTCAGAAGATTTTGCTTGAGCTTCGTGCAGCAGCTGGTCTATAAGTTTCTGCTCACTCCTAGTTCCTGATTCCGGAACGATAACATCAATACTACGACAGCTTAAATTTGGGTATTCTTGCCCAATGACCTTAACAGGTCCGAGCAAGGTCGCCTTTTCTGGACACAGATCCTCAACTCCTGTTACTGCCTGTACATTATTTGAGATAACTAGGAGTTGAAGCTCATCTGTAAAATTTTGTTTCCCAAGTGCCTGCGCTAGAAAGTTTAGACTGTATAATCCTAAATCTTGTACTTTGTCAACCCATTCCAACCCTGATGGTGTTTGACTGTTCTGTGTGACACTCCATAAATGAACAATTGTTTTTGGGATCTTGTCTTGTGCTAGAAGTTGATTGAGCAAGGCTTCGTAATCATTAGGTTGTCGAGGATCAAGGGTATATACGCGATCGCTCTGCCTAGTAAACCCCGACCCGACCTTCACAAGAATTACATCCTGACCATCTTGTTCCAGTCGGTTTACGATTTGGGAACCCAAACCGCACTCATCAACAAACATCAGCCAGCATGACTTTCGCTCTTGCAAGTCTCCCTTTCCCTGCCCCAGCAGCGCTGGGGGGACGGATTGCTTCCAGACAGGAAGGTAAAACCAGTCGGCAATGTCGGGCTTTTTGTGCAGTAAAACTTGAGACTCACGACCATTGTCTAACTGTTTTTGGGGTTCGATCCAGTAACGCTGACGCTCAAAAGGATACGTCGGCAAGGGGATACGGTGGCGTCGTTCATGGGTATAAAATCCAGACCAATCTAACTGAACTCCTGCAAGCCAGAGTTTGCCCAAGGTAGTGAGCAAGAAAGCTACATCCGACTGTTCATCTTTGGGATGGCGCAACGAACAGAGTACAAGCTGCCTATCTGCTTGATCTGGATGTTGTTTTGCTAATGTACTTAATGTCCGACCAGGTCCAATTTCTAACAATATCCGATCTGGTTGTTTCAACAACTGTTGCAAGCCATCTGCAAAGCGCACGCATGAGCGCAGATGTTTTGCCCAATAGCTGGGATTTGTTGCTTGGTCTGCCGTAATCCAAGTGCCAGTAACGTTGGACAGGTAGGGGATATTGGGTGGTTTGAGGTTGACTTTTTTTACCGCAAGAGTGAATGGCTCCAAGATTGGCTCCATCATCTGGGAATGGAAGGCATGGTTCGTGTGCAGACGGCGACACTCCACGCCTTGTTCTAGTAGTTTCGAGAGCAAGGCATTCACTGCTTCGGTGACACCCGAAACTACGCATTGGGATGGTCCGTTAATCGCAGCAATTTGTAGAGACGTTCCATGGAACGTCTCTACATCTAAAAGGGATTGCACCTGCTGTTCTGGTAGTGGAACGGCGAGCATTGCCCCTGTTGGCAATTGCTGCATCAATTGACCTCGTGTAGCCACTAGGAACAAGGCATCTTCTAAGGAGAAAACACCAGCCAAACAAGCTGCTACATATTCACCTATGCTGTGACCAATCGTCCCCATTGGATGCACTCCCCAGGACATCCACAACTGGCTCAGGGCGTACTCAATCGCAAACAGCACAGGCTGTGCTAAAGCAGTCTGCTCCAGTTGCTGCGCAGCTTCTTCTGCTTGCTCTGTGCTGGGGTAGAGTATATGGCGCAGGTCAAGTCCTAAGTGAGGTTTGAGGAGTTCACAGCATTGATCAATCTGCTCGCGAAACTTCGGCTCAACCTGATAGAGTTCCAACGCCATATTCACGTACTGCGATCCCTGTCCGGAAAACATAAATACGACAGATCGCGACTGGGATTCCTGATAGTTGCTAAAAACTCGTTTCCGATCTAAGCTTGAGAGTGCATTTGCCGCATCTTCCTCCTCACGGCAAACCAATATCCGTCGATGGTCAAAAGCCCTTCGACCTACACCAAGCGTATAAGCCACATCAGCGAGGTTTAGTTCAGAATGCTGCTGGAAGTGTTCAACCAGATTCGCAGTTGCAGTATCGAGTGCAGAACTGGTTTTTGCTGAGATAACCAGCAACTGCCAAGGTCTCGAATGACCAGACGCAGTTGCGGTCAAGACAAAAGGGGCTTCTTCCAAGATAACATGGGCATTAGTTCCACCGATGCCAAAAGAACTGACCCCAGCACGGAGGGGAGTCCCATCTGTCTTCCATTCGGAAGGTGTGGTGTTGACATAGAAGGGGCTGTTGGCGAAATCAATCTCCGGGTTGGGTACATCAAAGTGCAAGCTGGGTGGCAGCATCTTATGTTTGAGTGCTTGCACTGTCTTAATTAAGCCGGAGACACCCGCAGCAGTATCCAGATGCCCCATATTGGTTTTCAGCGAACTGATCGCACAGAAGCCCTTGTTTTGGGTGTAGGCTGAGAAAACCTGTGTCAGCGCAGCGATTTCGATAGGATCGCCTAGAGGGGTTCCAGTTCCGTGGGCTTCTATATAGGTCACGGTTTCCGGTTCAACTTCAGCGTTCGCTAGCGCTTGGGCAATCACTTGTGCTTGACCATCCACACTAGGAGCTGTGTAACCAATTTTCTTTGAACCGTCATTATTGATGGCTGAGCCTTTAATTACAGCATGAATGTAGTCTCCGTCGGCGATCGCATCTGACAATCTTTTGAGAAGTACAATTCCTGCACCGTTGCCACCAACAGTTCCCTTTGCTTTAGCATCAAAAGCTCTACAGTGTCCATCGGGAGAAAGAATCATTCCCTCTTGGTAGAAATATCCTGTCTTTTGGGGAACCCTGATGGAAACTCCGCCAGCCAAAGCCATATCACATTCGTAAGAGAGCAAATTTTGGCAGGCCATACAGACGGCTACTAATGAAGTAGAGCAGGCAGTTTGAACCGTAAAACTTGGTCCTGTCAGGTTTAATTTGTAAGAAATTCTTGTGGATAAGAAATCTTTGTCATTGGCAATTATCATTTGATAATCGCCTACGGATTCTCTCAAGTCACTATTTGGATAAAGGTTATTCAAAAAATAGCTGTTGAATCCCCCTGCACCCGCATAAACCCCTATGGAACCCTTGTAGGTTTCTGGGTTGTAGCCAGCTTGTTCTAGCGCCTCCCACGCACACTCTAAGAGCATGCGGTGTTGTGGATCTGTGATTTGAGCTTCTTTTGGATTCAAGCCAAAAAATGTTGCATCAAACAAGTCGATATTTTCTAGTACAGCGTTGGCTTTGACATACTGAGGGTTGCCAACGACTTCTTTTGGAATGCCTGCGGACTCCAGTTCCTCTTGGGAGAAGAATGAAATGGATTCCACACCGTTTTGCAAATTATACCAAAACTCCTCAACATTTTTTGCACCAGGAAACCGACCAGACATACCGATGATGGCTATGCCTTCTAGAGAGTTAGATATGTCATTATCCATTATTTTTACCCCTTCTGTAGCCGACGTTGCTTGTGTCGATTAATAACTTCTTTTTTCTTATTAGCTCGCTGGTGGTTTTGCTCAAAAGAGGACTGTTCGCTTTGCTTTTGACTTAAATAGTTAGCCAAAGAGCTGATAGTTGGATACTTAAACAGTTCGACCATTGAGAAATCTTTGTTAAGAATCTCTCGCAGTTGGCTATGAACCTGAGCTAGGAGTAGTGAATGTCCACCTAAATCAAAAAAGTTGTCGTGTATTCCCACCTTTTGTAGGTGTAATACCCGTTGCCAAATGGTAGCGATGCTTTGTTCAAGCTCAGTCTGAGGTGCCACATAAGTTGTTGACAACTGATCGTGAAAATCGGTCGGTTTTGGCAGCGTCAAGCGATCTACTTTACCATTGGGTGTCAAGGGCAGGGCTGACAACATCACGAAAGCAGATGGCACAATGTATTCGGGCAGCTTCTGTTTTAGGAACTCCCGCAAGTCCTCAATTTTAGGTGCGCTGTTGGGATGGGGGACAATGTAGGCTACTAAACGTTGAGCGCTCCCGAAGTCACGAGCGATGACTACAGTTTCTCGCACTCCAGGGTGTTGGCTGAGGTAGGCTTCAATTTCTCCCAACTCGATGCGGAATCCGCGTATTTTCACTTGGTGGTCAATGCGACCTATGTACTCAATGTTGCCGTCGCTATTGTAGCGTGCTAAATCTCCTGTTTTATAAAGGCGCTCCCCTGCTGAGTCACTAAAGGGATTAACGATCAACTTCTCTTGGGTTAACTCGGGACGGTTAAGATAACCACGAGCCAGACCAGTACCACCGATGTACAATTCACCCCTTACCCCAATTGGAACTGGTTGGAGATGCGAGTCAAGAATATAGATT
>CAZZVG010000351.1:0-4437 GCA_964657295.1 Iningainema sp.
GAAGCCTTCTATCCCTGCTACGGCATGGCTGAAACGACCCTAATTGTTTCTGGGGGCTTGAAGGCGGCTTCACCAGTTCTTCTGTCTGTCCAACAAGCAGCATTGGGGCAAAATCAGGTAGTTGCCGCTCCTTCAGGGCAGGTAGATGCCCAGACGCTGGTGGGTTGCGGTCAACCCCTGCAAGACCTACAGATTGTTATTGCTCATCCCGAAACTGCAACCCGTTGCGTTTCTAATGAAGTGGGTGAAATATGGGTTAAAGGACCGAGCGTGGCTATTGGCTATTGGAACGGAACTGAGCAAACAAAGCAGACTTTTCAGGCATACCTAACAGACAGTGAGGAAGGGCCGTTTCTACGCACTGGAGATTTGGGGTTTTTACGGGAGGGCGAACTGTTCATTACTGGTCGCCTTAAAGACCTAATCGTCATCCGAGGTCGTAACCATTATCCACAGGACATTGAAAAAACAGTGGAACAAAGCCACCCAGCACTGCAACTGACTAGTAGTGCGGCATTTTCAATTGAGGCTGCTCTGGAAGAGCGGTTGGTGGTAGCCATAGAAGTGAAGCGCACTTATCTCCGGAATCTGAACATTGGTGAGGTGATTGGAGCCATACGTCAGGCGGTGGTGGAAGAACACGAGCTACAAGTTTACGGGGTGTTGCTGCTAAAGACTGGGAGCATCCCGAAAACTTCCAGTGGCAAGATTCAACGGCACGCCTGTAAGGCTGGCTTTCTGAATGAAAGCTTGGATATTGTCGGAAGTAGTATCCTCGAAGACTCGTATACCCCAGTCTGCGAAGCGACGCTAACCTGGGAAGCCTTAAGAGCGTTGAAGCCGCAAGAGCGTCACTTAAAGCTAGCGTCTTATCTTCAGGAACAGGTGGCTCTGGTTCTCAAGGTAGCCCCGTCTCAGTTGGACGAACAGCAGCCCTTGAGTACTGTGGGACTCGATTCCCTAATGGCTATTGAACTTCAAAACGTCATCGAAACTAACCTGGGTGTGGTCTTGCCAATGGCGAGATTCTTACAGAGTTCCAGTATAGACCAGCTTGCAGGCGAAATACTTGCCCAGTTAACAGCATTTACCTTTCTTCAAGAAACGACTCTCGCTTCAGCCTTGGAAGCGAATGAAAATTCCCTTTCCTACGGTCAACAAGCTTTGTACTTTTTGCACCAGTTAGCACCGGAGAGCCCAGCCTATAATATTGTGGGTGCAGCCCGCCTTCAGGGAGAGTTGGACATTTTCGCCTTGCAGAGCGCGTTTCAAAGCTTAGTGGAACGCCATCCAATGTTACGAACCACCTTCACAAATCTCTCAGGGCAACCCATTCAGCAGATTCACGAACACTTGGAAGTTTGTTTCCATCACGAAGACGTTTCAACCTGGAGTGAGGCCTGCTTAAACGATCGCCTAGTCGAAGAAGCCCATCGTCCTTTTAATCTAGAGCAGAGTCCCTTACTACGGGTTAGCTTATTCACGCGATCGCCACAGGCACACACTCTCCTACTGGTTGTGCATCACATCATCGCCGACTTCTGGTCTGGTGCAGTGCTGATGCATGAGCTAGGAATACTTTACCAAAATCATAAAGCTGGTACAAAAGCAACCCTGAGTCCGCTACCACTGCAATACACCGACTATGTTCGGGCTTCAGTAGCAATGCTGACCAGTCCAGAAGGTGAACGGCTATCAGCATACTGGCAGAAGCAACTAGCTGGGGAATTGCCAGTGCTGAATCTGCCCACAGATCGCCCTCGACCACCCATCCAAACCTATAGAGGAGCTTCGCAACCCTTAAAGCTGAGTGCAGATCTGACTCAAAGGCTCAAGGCCCTCAGTCTCGCCCACAGAGCCACTCTCTACATGACCTTGCTAGCAGCCTTTCAAGTCTTACTTTACCGCTACACAGGACAAGAGGATCTGCTGGTAGGTTCCCCCACCATCGGTAGAAATCGAGCTGATCTGGCTCTGCTGGTGGGCTATTTCGTTAACCCAGTAGTTGTGCGAGGGAATCTTTCTGGAAAGCCAACATTTAAGGCATTTCTTGACAAAGTGCGCTCTTGTGTGCTAAAAGCCTTAGAATACCAAGATTACCCCTTTGCACGGTTAGTCGAGCAACTACAGCCGATTCGCGATCCCAGTCGATCCCCGCTCTTCCAAGTGATGTTTGTCTTACAAAAAGCGCACCTCCTTGAAGAAGGCTTGGCAGCCTTTGCCTTAGGGGAAACAGGAGTAAAGATAAAACTAGGGGAGCTTGAACTGGAGTCATTGAGCTTGGAGAAGCGAATTGCTCAGTTCGATCTGACTTTAATGATGGCTGAGGTCGATGGAGCCTTGTCTGCTTCTTGGCAATACAACACAGATTTGTTTGATGCTGTCACAATTGCTCGAATGGCAAACCATTTTCAGTCCTTGCTTGCAGGTATAGTCGCTGAGCCAGAAATGTTAGTCTCAGAATTGCCGCTCCTGACCAACTCCGAACAGCAGCAACTACTGCGAGAGTGGAATGCTACCATTGTAGATTATAATAGTAATTCCTGTCTCCATCAACTGTTTGAAACCCAAGTCGAGCAGACACCAGACGCAGTGGCAGTGGTGTTTGAAGAAGAACAACTCACCTACCAACAACTCAACCAGTGTGCCAATCAGTTAGCGCACCATCTACAAATTCTGGGAGTGAAGCCGGAGGTGTTTGTTGGCATTTACCTAGAGCGCTCCCTAGAAATGGTGGTAAGTCTCTTAGGAGTTCTCAAGGCAGGTGGAGCTTACGTTCCTCTAGATCCCACCTATCCTAAGGATCGTCTGGCTTTCATGCTGGAATATGCCCAGGTTTCAGTGTTGTTGACTCAAGAGAAATTTCTCGAAGAGTTACCTGAGCACAAGGCACGCGTAGTCTACTTGGATAAAGACAGTGAGGTTCTAGCTCACGATAGTGTGGACAACCCAGTTAGCAAGGTAACAGCCAACAATCTGGCTTACATGATCTACACTTCTGGCTCGACTGGCAAGCCCAAGGGCGTAATGAACACCCACAAAGGCATCTGCAATCGTTTATTCTGGATGCAAGATACCTACCAACTGACAACACTAGATCGGGTGTTGCAAAAAACACCCTTTAGCTTTGACGTTTCGATTTGGGAATTCTTCTGGCCTCTGATGACGGGAGCACGTCTGGTAATAGCGCGACCTGGAGGGCATCAAGATGGTGCATACTTAGTCAAGCTCATACAAAAGCAGCAGATAACTACACTCCATTTTGTCCCCTCCATGCTGCAAGTGTTTCTTGAGGAACCGAGTCTTGAGACTTGTCACAACATCAGGCAGGTTATGTGCAGTGGGGAAGCACTACCATTCAAACTTCAAAAGCGCTTTTTTGCTCGTCTAAATGCAGACTTACATAATTTGTACGGACCGACGGAAGCTGCCGTTGATGTGATATTCTGGGCTTGTGAGCGTCATAGCCATAAACACATTGTCCCCATTGGTCGCCCCATTGCCAATACGCAGATTTATTTGCTTGATACTAACTTACAGCCTGTACCCATTGGCATACCTGGAGAACTGCACATTAGCGGTGTAGGTTTGGCGCGGGGTTATCTCAACCAACCAGATCTAACAGCTCTTAAATTTATTCCCAATCCTTTTAGTAACGAGCCGGGAGCACGCCTGTACAAAACTGGTGACTTGGCACGCTATCAACCCGACGGTAGCATTGAGTGTCTTGGACGAGCCGACTACCAAGTCAAGCTTCGAGGCTTCCGCATCGAGCTGTCCGAGATTGAGGCGGTGCTAAGTCAACATCCGGCTGTGCGGGAAGTGGTTGTCTTAGTGCGAGACACCAACAGCAGCGAAAAGCGTCGGGACTTCACACCAATCGCTGAGGTGGAAAATCCATCCACCATCACTGGTTTGCGTCGCCTACTGAAGGGAGAAATAGCTGAATTGCCAGCAGAGTACGGGAAGGAGCGATTAGTTGCCTATTGCGTTACCCGTGATACACCTACTGTTACCGAGCTACGCCGCTTTCTCTTAGAGAAACTCCCTGATTATATGGTTCCTGCAGCTTTTGTCATGCTGGATGCATTGCCCTTGATGCCGAATGGTAAAATAGATCGGCGATCGCTGCCAGATCCAGGTAAAGCTCGACCTGAACTGGAAAAAGCTTTTGTATCTCCTCGAACTAAGGTAGAGGAGATATTAGCAGAGATTTGGGCAGAGGTGTTGAACATTGAACAAGTAGGTATTCACGACAACTTTTTTGAATTAGGTGGAGATTCTATCCGTAGCATCCAAGTGCTTGCCAAAGCCCAGGCAAGAAATTTAAGTTTCTCACTTCAGCAGCTTTTCCAGCATCAAACCATTAACACACTGGCACAAGAAGTTACATTCGCTGAACCCAGTTCTTTATCAACTTTAAAAACAGAGGCGTTT
>CAZZVG010000351.1:4447-6447 GCA_964657295.1 Iningainema sp.
CAAAAGCTACCCAAAGGAGTAGAAGATGCTTATCCTTTGGCAAGAGTCCAGGCAGGAGTAATTTTTCACACTCAGTCCATGCCTGACTCACCAATGTACCATGACATTTTTCTTTACAATCTGCAAGTTCACTTAGACACTCAGATATTTCAAGCCTGCTTGCAGCAAGTTGTCGATCGCCACCCCATTTTGCGGACTTCATTTGATCTGACTAATTTTAGCGAACCCCTACAATTAGTTCATCAAACTGTCGCTGCTCCCTTTCATGTCGAGGATCTGCGCAGTCTATCACCAGAAGAACAACAACAAGTGCTTTTCACTTGGATAGAAGCTGAAAAAAGACGCAATTTTGACTGGTGTTGCCCGCCATTCATTCGCTTTTTTATTCATCGCCTCACAGATCAAGCCTTCTATCTCACCTTTAGCTGTCACACTTCTATTCTTGACGGCTGGAGTAAAGCCTGTTTGCTGACAGAATTGTTGCATCGTTATCATGCTCTTCTCAATGGAGAAGTCTCGACAATTGAGCCAACCCCGACTATTGCATATCGAGATTTCATCGCCTTAGAGCGTTCAATGCTGAAATCAAAGGAGTGCCAAGACTATTGGACTCAAAAATTGGCAGGTTGTGTGACAACAAAACTACCTCAATGCAATCAGACTCACCGTACTACAGACGCTCCTGAGATTGGATTTTTGGATGTGCCCATTTCCCCAGAAATTTCCGACGGATTGAAGAAATTGGCACGGAGAGCAGAAGTTCCACTTAAAAGCGTTTTGCTGGCTGCACACTTGAAAGTGATGAGTTTGCTAAGTGGTGACATCGATATCCTCACAGGGCTAGAGTCTAACGGTCGATTGGAAGAAGCTGACGGTGAGAAAACCCTTGGAATCCATTTAAACACAGTTCCTTTTCGCTTAAAACTAACGGTGGGAACTTGGATCGAGTTAGTGCAGCAGGTTTTTGAAGTTGAGCGAGAGTTATTGCCCTTCAGGCGTTATCCTTACGCCGATTTACACCAGCTTGTTGGTCGTCAGGCTCTACAGCCTTTGGTTGATACTGTTTTTAACTACACACACTTTCATGTTTATCAGCATCTTCAAGCTTTGAAAGATTTGGAAGTTTTAGGGGCTAGAGGTTTTGGTGAAACTCATTTTACTTTGAGGTCTGAGTTTAATCTTAATCATGCTTCAGACTGTATACAACTCGATTTAGAATGCAACTTGACCCACATATGTGATGCACAGTTAGAGACGATTGGCAATTATTTCACTCAAACGCTAACGGCAATGTCCACACAGCCGTTTGAAAATCACGAGTCTAAATGTCTTTTGCCAGAACGAGAACGGCTGACTCTGCTGATGGAGTGGAATAACACTGCTGCTAAATATCCACAAAACTGCTGTATCCATCAACAAATTGAGGCGACTGCTGCACAAAACCCTGATGCGATCGCCCTAGTGTTTGATAAAGATCTACTCACCTACCAAGAATTGAACACTCGCGCCAATGCACTTGCTCATTACCTACAGCGTATCGGAGTTCGTCCCAACGTTCAAGTAGCCCTGTGTATGGAACGTTCATTAGAAATGATCGTGGGAATTCTAGGTATCCTTAAAGCAGGTGGAGCCTACGTACCCTTAGATCCTACTTATCCCCAAGAGCGCCTTGCTTTTATGCTAGAGGATGCTCAAGTGCCACTTATACTAACCCAAGCACGGCTAGTGGCAGGACTCCCCAAGCATCAAACTGCTGTCCTATGTCTAGACTCAGACTGGGACATCGTGGTGACAGAAAGCACAAAAAACCCCAGCAGCACAAGCACTCTAGAAAATTTAGCTTACGTCATCTACACCTCAGGCTCCACAGGTCAACCAAAAGGAGTGCTGGTTACTCACCAAAACTTAGCCCACTCAACCAATGCTCGGATCGCTTACTACCCAGAACCCTTTACCAGTTTTTTATTAGTTTCCTCGTTCGCCTTTGATAGCTCAGTTGC
>CAZZVG010000352.1:0-6443 GCA_964657295.1 Iningainema sp.
TCTTGGGCATTCAGCGCTTGGACTTGTGCTGCTGCTTTGAGATATTTTGCGAGGTTACGTGCTTCTGTGGTAGCTTGTTTGAGTGTATCGACATCTGGATTAGCAGCAATTTCCTTGCTGATGACTGTTTGATGAGATGTTGGCAGTTTCTCCATTTCCTTCACAAGAGGAGCAATATAACGAGAAGGCAACGTATTATCTGCTGCCTTTGCTTTCACGGCATCGGGTAGCAAATCAGAAGACATAGCTGTCCATTCGTCATTGATTTGCCGAACTTCCCGCCTGGTGATGCGATCGCCCTTCTGTGCCGCTTCACTCACCATCTGCTGAACTTCTGGCGCGGCTTTGGCAGTTTCCACAAAAGCCCGTTTGCTGAATTTATTAATTGCTCCTGGGTCAAGTTTTCCTTCTTCTAATAACGTATCAGCACTGTTTGCCAGTTGAATCCAAGCATAAGCCTGACTTTTGCTGATTTCGCGTTCTTTGAGCCAGTAGAGAAAGCCAGTACCGCGTCCATCGCCACCCTTTTTCTCTCGATCACGGATGGCACGTAAAATCCGTCCCCGCCAGATTTCAGTTTGTAAATCGAAGCGATCGCACACCTGCCAAGCTATATCCAACTGTTGTTGAAATTCCGGTTCAGGAATTTCCTCATCCTCAGGATCGGGTAGTTGAAATGTCAAATCGGCTGGCTGTTGTAATGCAGCAGCCAAGTCATCCATAGATTCGTTATAGTCCACGACGTATGTCAGTCAATTTAGTATATACGGTCGGCTTATTATCACATACTCTGCGGCAGGAGCGTGTCTTTCCGTTCTCAGTCGAGGATACAAGTCGTATCGCTCGGCACAATTGAGCAAAATAGATTGGGATCTAGATTCTCATTGTGGCGATTTGTATTTGTTAATGGTACATCTAATTGTAAGGGCACTCCAGCAGGTGTATGCCTCACTCAATGGAAAACCGCCTGTAATAGTCTGCCTAAGAGTAAATTGTGCTTAACAGCCGGAATGGTTATAAAAAAATTAGTATTAGGAAGTCAAAAGATGTTGCAGAAACAATTTATGTACTGGTGTCAAAAATGTCTACGTCTTCTGATGGCACGTATTGCTATTAGAGTTGTAGTCATGATTTTTCTAACGGCAGGGATCTTGGGGATTTGGGTAAGTGATGCCCTAGCTCTTGTCCCAACTTATGTTGCACTTAATACTCAGTTGGCAAGTACAGCTACACAAATCCAGGATGAACAAACAGCACCATACGCCACTGTGTATCGCAGTCCCGAATGTACCTGTTGTGGTGGGTGGATTAAACACTTAAAAGCACAGGGTTTTAGAATTAAAGACTTTCCCACACCTGACATTGATCTCGTTAAACAAAAGTACCACGTGCCGGATAACTTGACATCTTGCCACACAGCAATCGTGAATGGACATGTCATCGAGGGACACGTACCAGCAGACGACATCAAACGTTTGCTTCAAGACTCGCCAAATACACTCGGTTTATCTGTTCCTCAAATGCCTGTAGGCACTCCTGGAATGGAGATGGGGAATCAAAAAGACCCTTTTAGTGTATTTTCCTTTGATCGCCACAGCAGAATTGCCGTATATAAAGATTATCCCTGAGGCAAATCCTCAAATGCTGGTACGCGGTATCCCCGCCAACGTAAAACTGACCATGCGTAAGCTTTGTTTAAGATTGCTTGTAAGTCTAAAGTAAGCATTACACTATTCCTCCAAAAGCTCTAATAACTCTAACGCCAAAGTCTTGTTGTTCTTCAAATGACTGAGTGCTTAACCACTCTCTGATACCTTCTGAAGAGTTATGCCAAATTATCCACCAATTGGGGCTTGACAGAATCTCAATTTTGTGTTTCTTTTCAGATTCTTAGTGCGAAAGGGACACTGGGATTTATCAGTCAGATGTCAGAGTGTTTTTGCGATCGTTGCAACCGGATGCGCCTTTCTGCGGACGGCTGGCTGCATCTATTAACACGGAAGCCCTCACAGAGCCAATTTTTATGTTGGGTGTCATTTTTTGAAACAATACCGTCAATTTAACTTCTATAAAACTAGTGACTAGTCATTGAGCACACAATCAAAAATGAGTGACCCTCTGAATTTAAGATGGTGAAGCCCAATCACCCAACATCCCTAAGAGAACGCCTGAATATTTCTAGACTAGCGATCCGATACTCTTCGTTGACGATCTGTTTCTGGATTGGTGTCATGGTAGCTGGAATTTTTGCTTTCAGTTCCCTCAAGTATGCTTTGTTTCCAGATATAACTTATCCAGTGGTGGTGGTGAATGCGTCTTCCCCACTTACGACTGCTGTGGAGACAGAGACAAAGCTTACCAAACCACTAGAACAACGCCTCCGCTCTCTAGAAGGACTCGACGAGATTAATTCTTCTACCTATCCAGGTGAAACGGCTGTAAGTGTATCCTTTGCAGTCGGCGCTAACTTGGAAGAATCGACTCGTAAAGTGCAAACTTCCCTCAAGCAGGTGACTTTGCCTAAGGGCGCAACTTTGAAAATTATTCCCCTCAACCTGAATGAGTCTGCTGCCATTAGCTATGCAATTGAAAGTCCAAAACAGAGTTTAACTCAACTGACAAAGCTTGCTAAAGACAAGATTATGCCTGGGATCGCCAAACTTCCAGGAGTCCTGAAAGTTGTGTTGTTGGGCGATCAAAGTGCATCTGCTAACGAAAAAACAAAGACGGCGGGACTCCAACAGGGAGCAACGTTAGTCCGGTTTAATGGTAAAGACGCTTTGGCTTTTCAAGTGATTAAACGAGGGAATGCCAACACCTTGGAAGTTGTCTCTCAGGTAGAGAAACAAGTGCAAAAATTGCGAGCTACTCTGCCCGATGTACAACTAAAACTAGCTGCAACTCAGGCTGAGTATATCCGCAACGCCACCCAAGCCACGATAGATTCTTTGATTGAAGCCGTTGTTGTGTCAATCATTGTGATTTTTCCTTTTTTGCTGAATTGGCAAGCAACTCTGATTTCTGCACTGGCGATTCCTACTTCTCTTTTTGGCACCTTAATCGTTATGGCGATTTACGGCTTCAACTTGGAGACAATTACGCTGTTGGCACTGGCGCTGGTGATTGGCAGTATTATTGACGATGCGATCGTGGATGTCGAAAACATCATCCGACACGTTGAAAACGGCGAAAGTCCCCGAAAAGCAGCCCTTGCAGCTACGAATGAGATCGGTTTGACAGTTACGGCAGCAACGTTGACGGCTGTAGCAGTTTTTCTGCCAGTGGGTTTTATGGGTGGGGCTATAGGTCAGTTCTTCAAACCTTTCGGGATCACCATTGCTGCGGCGATGCTAACTTCTTTGTTGGTTGCCCGCACCTTATCTCCAGTTTTAGCTATCTACTGGCTGAAGCCAAAATCCTCATATTATTACCGCCGCGAAGGAAAATTGTGGCTGGGCTTTACCAATTTTTATCAGAACTTGCTGCACTGGTCTTTAAGTCATCGCGCTATCGTCATGGGGTTAGCTGTGCTTAGCCTTGCAGGCGGAATAGCACTCATCCAGCTAATTCCCAAAGGATTTATTCCGAAATTAGATCGCGGAGAGTTTAATATTATTTATACTGCCCCCCTGCCAAGTTTTCAAGGGAGAGGACAAGGGGAAGCCGGGAATAGAGCGCAACAACTTTCCGCGTCTTCTTCGCAGTCTTCAATTCAAAATCAAAAATCCGTCTCGGAAAGTTTGCCACTTAGGAAAACCCAAACGCTCCAGGACGAAGGCAAGAAACCTTCTGAGAGCGCAGGCTCCCAAGCAACTTTCAGCCAAATCCCAAATCCTTTAAATGATTCTCTTCAAGTTGCTAAGAAGCTAGAAGCGGCAGTCAGAAAATATCCGATAGTAGATACGGTATTTACGGTTGTGGGTTCGCGTGAGGGTGAGCCGAATAAAGGTAAACTTTATGTCAAGCTGAAGAGCGATCGCTCTATTAAGACATCGGAGTTTGAAGACCAATTACGTTCGTCGTTGCCTTCACAAACTGGTGTGACGACAAGTGTTGAAGATATTCTTTTTGTCGATACAGGTGATCAAAAACCCTTAGAAGTCGCGCTTAAAGGAAATGATATCAAGGCTTTGAGTAAAGCAGCCAAAGCAATAAAAGCTCGCATTGAGAAACAACCCGGATTTGTTGATGTCACAGTCACAGGTGTAGCTGATGCACAAAACCAAATTTTTCAAATCGAGCGTCAGAATCACAAACGAGTAGCGTATATTAGAGCCAATCTTAGTAAAAATCTCTCTATAGGTGATGCCACCGATAAATTGGTAGCTCAAGCTAAAACAATTCTACCTCCGGGTATTTCTTTCGATCTAGGAGGAGATTCAGCACGTAGTGGAGAAGTTTTCAGTAGTTTTGGCACAACTCTTTTACTATCAACATTGTGCATTATTGTGGTATTGATTGGGCTATTTAAAAGCTGGGTAGACCCTTTAGTTATTGGTATTTCTTTGCCTTTGGCACTAGTAGGGGCGATGCTAGCACTACTCTTTACAAAAAGCGACTTTGGCATGATCTCGCTGATTGGCTTTGTCTTTTTGTTGGGACTGAGTAATAAAAATGCCATTTTAATTGTGGATTATATCAACCAGTTACGGAGAATCGGGTTGAACCGTACAGACGCTATTTTGAAAGCGGGACCAGTGAGACTTAGACCAATTATGATGACGACTGCTGCTACTATCTTAGGGATGGTGCCGATTGCTTTGGGTTTAGGCGCGGGTTCTGAGTTGCGATCGCCGATGGCTATAGCTATTGCTGGCGGGTTGATCAGTTCTACTATACTGAGCTTAATTGTTGTACCTGTTGTCTACACCCTTTTGGATGATTTATTTCCCCGCAAGCGATTTAAATCCTCTGCAACTTATCTAAAGTAAATTTGACATCCAAAATTTTCCAGCCATCCAAACTTCTATTCTAAAATCCCATATCTAAAATCGAATGACTCAGTACCTCTGAGTCATTTTGTCATGCCTTAGTCTAAACTCCAGTTCCAGGTAACTCGAGGCATCGTCTGAAGTGGTCAATTTTATGACTAACAACGTGAAATCAAGAATCTTCGCTGTCAATTACACGTTTTAGTAATATCGTAGAATTGCTGACCAAAACCCTGTAAGAAGCGCAAATGTTTCTCATATCCCAATAACAGCACCCTAAACTGCATAAGTTTAGTATGAGTTGCATCTATATATCTTACGATCAGCATATGACCTTCTGTTAATTTATTTATGAGCGAACGCCAGCATATCAGTAGGAAAAGTAACACCAATCCTGGCACTTCTACTAATATAAAGTTTCAATCACGTCCTTTTACTACTCAACGGGTGACTGATAAGAATGCACCACTCACACAGCAGGAGATAGAAAATCAGCAATATCAACAAGACAGGTTTGAAGCTACAAAGCTAGAAATTCAGGCAAAGTATGGAACCATAACACCAGAGGGACAAGAGCGATTGAATTTATTACAGGCAAAAAAAGCCGAGTTCTGGCAGAGGTATATGGGAAATACTAAGCATTACCAACGCGACTTTTCCATGATTCCCGTGCATCGGAAAGAAGTCTCGCCAATACAAGCCATTCAACCAAAACTAACGATTGGTGAGCCTGGGGATAAATACGAACAAGAAGCTGATAGAGTAGCAGCACAGGTTGTTAATCAGATTAATACACCAATTACCCAGCAGTCAAATCAAAATCTTCAGCGAGAGAAAATGCTTGAAGAAGATGAGTTAATGAAGAAGCCTAAAATAAGTAGTATCCAGCGAGAGGTGATGCCGGAAGAAGATGACGAACTTCAAATGAAGCAAACTGGTGATGGTGGTATGGTTGCTCCAGCAAAATTGGAAAGTTCCATCCAGCAGGCACGGAGCGGTGGACAACCACTTGCGGATAATGTGAAAAAACCGATGGAGCGGGCTTTCGGGGCGGATTTTAGCGGGGTGAGGGTTCATAAGGATTCTCAGGCTGACCAGTTGAACCAATCGATACAGGCGCGTGCTTTCACGACGGGGCAGGATGTGTTCTTTCGGCAGGCGGAATATAATCCAGGGAGTCGGGGAGGGCAGGAGTTGATTGCCCATGAATTGACTCATGTGGTGCAGCAAGGCGGGAGAACAACATCATTGAACGTCAGCAAGGCGGGCGATGAATCCCATGTGCAGAGGGCTTTCGGTGGTGAGTTGAAGGAAAAAGCATATAATTCGATACATTCCGAACTAGTCGCGGAATATGAGAATGTTCCGGTGTTATGGAAAATTAGAAGGCTCGCCTCTGACACTGAGGTTTATAATACCCTAGCCGAAGTTGCAGCGAAATTGGGGCTGCAAAAACGCGGAAAAGGAGACGGTTCCGCCCCACTGGCATCACCACCTGCGCCACAGGGGTCA
>CAZZVG010000353.1:0-6441 GCA_964657295.1 Iningainema sp.
AGAGCAGCAGCTACCTAACAACCCATTGATCGCGATCTGCGTAGAGCGATCGCTCTTAATGATCGTTGGTATATTTGCTATTCTCAAAGCAGGTGGGGCTTATGTACCGATTGATCCGAGTTATCCTCAAGAACGCATTCATTTAATGCTCGAAGATAGTAATACTTGTGTATTACTAACAACAAACCCCATAAAAAAGCAACTTCCCCTAGAAAAACTTCACAATATCTGTCAAGTAGAGTTTCTGGAGCAAGAAACATGGACCAATCAGCTAACGGACAATCCCAACTTACAAATTAGCCCTAATGATTTGGCTAATGTAATTTACACGAGCGGCTCCACAGGCAAACCCAAGGGTGTGATGGTTGAGCATACCGGACTTTTTAACTTAGCTCAAGCTCAGATTCAAACTTTTGGCTTGCATGTCAGAAGTCGCGTTCTCCAGTTTGCCTCCCTCAGTTTTGATGCTTCTATCTGGGAAATCGTCATGGCTGTGGGATCAGGGGCAACACTTTACTTAGGAACAAAAGACTCTTTACTGCCCGGTACGCCGTTAATTCAGCTATTAAGCGATTGCTGCATTACCCATATCACCCTACCACCATCGGCACTGGCAGTCCTGCCTGTTGAAGAACTCCCAGCGTTGCAAACAATAATTGTAGCTGGAGAAGCTTGTTCTGCTGAACTCATCAGACAATGGTCTGCTGGTAGAAACTTCTTCAACGCTTATGGACCGACAGAAGCTAGCGTCTGTGCCACAATCGCAAAATGCACTGATGGTGATCAGAAAATATCCATTGGTCGCCCAATAGCCAACACACAAATCTACATCTTAGACTCGCACTTACAACTATTACCCATCGGTGTACCAGGAGAATTGCACATTAGTGGTGCGGGATTAGCACGAGGCTACTTCAACCGCCTTGAGTTGACACAAGAGAAATTCATCCCCAATCCCTTTAGCACTGACCCGCATTCCCGGCTTTACAAAACTGGTGATCTAGCCCGTTGGCTACCTGACGGCAATCTGCAATACTTAGGTCGCATTGATCATCAGGTCAAACTTCGTGGTTTCCGGATTGAATTAGGTGAGATTGAAGCGACTTTAGTCAAACACCCAAAAATTAAGGAAGCTGTCGTCATTGTACGGCAGGACACGGATCTCGATCAACGTCTAATAGCATATATTGTCCCAACACCTACAGAGAATGATGATCTCCAAGGTCAACAGGTAGAACTGTGGCAGCAAGTATTCAATGATGCTTACCTCAACGACAATTCCCCAGACGATCCAACACTTAATCTAGCTGGCTGGAATGATAGATATACGGGACAACCGTATCCTCAAGCGGCAATGCAAGAATGGAGAGATACAATAGTTGACCAAATTCTGGAACTTGAACCAAAACGAGTTTGGGAAATTGGTTGCGGTACAGGGATGTTATTATTTAAAATTGCGCCCCGTTGTCAGCATTATCTAGGTACGGATTTTTCACCAGAAGCATTGCAGTATATTGAACAACATCTCAAACGACAGTCTCTTAATGACAGAGTTACCTTGAAAGCCAGTGCAGCGCACCAGTTTGACGGCATTGAAACGGGTGCTTATGACTTCGTGATCATGAATTCTGTTATCCAGTATTTTCCTTCCATGGATTACTTTTTGTCAGTTTTGGAGGGGGTTGTCAAAGCTTTGACGACGCAGGGAGCAATCTTTATTGGGGATGTACGAAATCTCCATCTGCTGGAAGCTTTCCACACTGCGGTTGAATTTTATCGCGCCCCCGATGACTCATCTATTAAGGACTTGCATCAACAGATTCAAAAAAGCATTCGCAGCGAAGGCGAATTACTGATTGACCCTGATTTCTTTATCGCCCTCAAACAAAGATTTCCTCGGATTAGTCATGTGCAGATTCAATTGCAACGGGGTTACGCCCAAACGGAGATGAGCCGTTTTCGTTATAATGTAATTTTACATTTAGATCGGGTAGATACTCCCGTGGCGGAACCTAAATGGTTAGATTGGCAGAGCCATCAACAGTTGAATCTGGAAACAATCGAGAGAATTTTAACGACTCAAAAACCGGAGTTGCTTGGCATTAAGGATATTCCTAATGCTCGTCTGACCTCAGAAATGGTGCTATTAGAACAAATTAGTCAATTAGATGGTACGGTTACAGACTTGAAAGCGGCAGTTGCCCAAGCCAAATTAGGGATAGAACCTGAAGAATTCCGAACTTTAGCGCGAAATTTGCCTTATACGCCTTTTATACAATATAGCTCCACAGGGTTTGCCTGTTACGATGTTGTTTTTCAAAGGAATATCCCTGGACAGATGACACTACCACGATTTGCAACAAAGGACAATTTGCGGCTGAAACCTTGGCAACATTACGCAAATCAACCGTTACAATATCACACCACTCAAGTTGATCCGGCGTTACTAGCTGAGTGGCGAGAATTTATGGAAAAAAATCTCCCTGAGTATATGATTCCTAATCATTTCCATGTCTTAGAAAAACTGCCACTGACACCGAATAGAAAAGTAGATCGCAAAGCTTTACCTGCCTGCCTATCAGCAGTTTCATCAACAGACATGGAATTGCCCGTAACATCGACAGAAAAATTACTTGCTCAAGTATGGGCGAAACTACTTAAATATGAAGCGATGCCTAAGGTGGGCCGCCAGGATAACTTCTTCAACTTGGGGGGACATTCCCTATTAGCCACCCAACTGTGCGCCCGCATTCGTGATAAATTCAGAGTGGAATTGCCCCTGCGGAAGATATTTGAATTCCCCATCCTTAGTGAATTAGCGAATTATCTTGATACTTGCATTTGGGTTAATTCCTCCAACGAAAGTATGCAGCCTCTCAACTCAGACGAAGAGGAAATCGAACTTTAAAGTACAACAGTTGAAAACACGTCCTTTAATCAGAAACTTAACCCATGATTGCCCTATCTGATTCCATTTTTCTTACTCCCGAAGCATACCTGCAAATAGAAGAAAAAAGCAACATCAAACACGAATATATTGATGGTCAAATTTACGCAATGGCAGGAACAACTGACACCCATAACACCATTGCCCTCAACCTCGCTTTATTGATTCGTAACCACTTCCGAGGGTCCGACTGTCGAGTGTACTTTGCCGATATTAAAGTCCGTCTTGAAAAACGTAACCGCTTTTATTACCCTGATATCATGGTCACCTGCGACCCGAAAGACCGAGAAACCTCCACTTATAAAAGCTTTCCTAAACTTATTATTGAAGTCCTATCCGAGTCCACCGAAGCCTTTGACAGAGGTGATAAATTCAACGACTATCAAACTATTGATACTCTAGAAGAATACGTTTTACTTAACAGTAAACACTATCGAGTTGAAACTTTTTGCCGTAATGAAAAAGGACTATGGGTGCTACAAAGTTATACACCCGATCGCCAAACCTTTGAACTGCAAAGCATTAACCTAACCGCTTCTTTTACCGACCTTTACCAGGATGTAGAATTGGAAGCGATCGCCTATAAACCAGAAATGAGTTAAAGATTTTAAAACCTTTAAAACCCTGACTATTTACTGTTAAGAATGACTTCCTTATATCAACAGTCAACTTTGATCGTCTCCAACTAATTTTATGATAAAAAATAAGCAAGTCGTTTCTTTAATGCTTCGTTTGCAAAACATGGGGGTACGTCTTTGGGCTGAAGATGATAAGTTACGGATTCGTACTAGCAAAAACGCCTTAACTTCTGAACTCAAGCAGGAAATTCAAACCAACAAAGCAGAGATATTAGCATTCTTAAATGCTGCCAAAGCCAAAACTGTTATGGCAGAGGAAATTCCCACCTTAAACGCTGATGCTCCGAAGCTCCTTTCCTTTGCTCAACAACGCCTTTGGCTGTTAGCACAACTCACAGGGCCATCAGCTACTTACAATATGCCGATGGCTTTACAACTGGATGGGAACCTCAATATTGATGCCCTGCGCTCTAGTTTAGCTTATCTACTTAAGCGTCATGCTAGTCTGAGGATGTATTTTCCGATAGTGGCGGGACAACCTCAAGTTGTTATCCAAAATTTAGACGACATCGAAGTTCTAACTATACAAGACTGGCAAAACCTTAATGAACATCCCCACTCTCCAACTATCCAGCATTTAATGGATGCTCATGTTCAAGAAGCGTTTGACTTAAATACTGGTCCAGTGTTTAAAGCGAAACTGCTACAATTGGAAGCGCAGAAATATGTGTTGCTAATCAATATGCACCATATTATTAGTGATGGCTGGTCAATGGGAGTATTTGTTCGTGAGTTACAGCAAGCCTATACTGCTTTTATCCAAAGTCAAACTCCAAACCTTGCTCCCCTGCCCATTCAATATAGCGACTATGCAAACTGGCAACGAAACTGGTTACAAGGGGAAGTATTAGAAAACCAGATCAACTATTGGAAACATCAACTCAAAGATGCTTCCCCGTTACTGGAATTGCCTACTGATTATCCTCGCCCAGCACAGCAAAGCTATCAAGGTAAACGCTACCTCTACACTCTCACGCCGGAATTAACCGCTGCCGTTAAAACCTTGAGTCTTCAACAAGGGGCAAGCCTGTTTATGACTTTGTTGGCGGCTTTGAGTATTTTGCTTTCTCGTTACAGTCGCCAAAACGATCTGTGTATTGGTTCTCCCATTGCTAACCGCACCCATAGCCAGACGGAAGGATTAATCGGCTTTTTTGTCAATACCTTGGTACTCCGTAACCAAATCAAGCCTGAGCAAAGTTTTATTAAGTTCCTGCAACAAACTCGCTCCTCTTGTTTGGATGCCTATGCTCACCAAGACATCCCCTTTGAGCTTCTGGTAGAAAAGTTACAACCAGAACGCAGCATGAGTCATAATCCCTTATTCCAGGTCATGTTCGCACTGGAAAATAATGAAAGTCCTGACCTGAGTTGGCCAGGATTAGAGATTCAATGGCTCGATTTAACCTGTCCGTTTGCTAAGTTTGACTTAGCACTTATGGTGATAGAATCTGACAATCAGTTAAATTGCTCTTGGGAGTATGCTACCGATCTCTTTGACAAAAGTACTATACAACGGATGGCGGAACAGTTTGAAGTTCTGCTTAAGGGAATTGTTGATAACCCAAACCAACCTATCAGTACTCTGCCTTTGATGACAGTGGCTGAACTTCTGCAACTACAGCACTGTCATCAAACTCAAACCGACTATCCCCACGATAAAACTCTAGTTGACCTGTTTGAAGCTCAAGTTGCTCTCAACCCTCATAATCAGGCTTTGGTGTTTGAGTCCCAAACCTTAACTTATCAGCAACTGAATCAACTCGCAAACCAACTGGCTCATTATCTCATTCAAAATTACCACATTAAGCCAGATACTTTAATTGGTATCTGTGTCGAACGTTCTAGTGAGATGATTATTGGTGTACTCGGTATCCTCAAAGCAGGTGGGGCTTATGTGCCAATAGACCCCAATTATCCACTAGAGCGGATTCAGTTCATGTTGTCAGATGCTGGGATATCGATGTTGCTAACCCAAAGTTCCCTCACTGAGCAATTACTTGCCGCCAACCTGGAACACCCACCTCAAGTCATTTGCTTGGATGAGACAACTTTTGCCGAACAATTAACAGATAATCCCAGTCCTCAAAGTAAGCCGGATCATTTAGCTTACGTCATCTACACGAGCGGTTCCACCGGACGACCTAAGGGAGTCATGATTGAGCATCTTGCACTGGTCAATCTCAGCTTGGGCTGGGCAAAAACTTTTCAAGTTCAACCCCAAAGCCGTTTGCTTCAATTTGGGTCTTTTAGTTTTGATTTGTCTATTGCGGAAATTGCTACTACCCTCGTCACTGGTGCAAGCTTGTATCTTGCCAACAAAGAAACCTTGTTACCCAGTCAAATCTTGGTTAACTTCTTAGCCGCTCACAAAATTACCCACAGCTTTTTATCTCCTTCAGCCTTATCTGTCTTACCTCAAGCCACCTTAAGCGATTTGCAATGCCTAACTGTTGGTGGTGAGGCTTGTCCTGCAGAATTAGTGACCCAGTGGGCGCAGTCACGGCGTTTCTTCAATTGCTACGGACCAACGGAATCTACGGTAACTGCTGCTCTAGCTGTTTGTCAACCCAACGGGAAAAAACCACCTATCGGTCAACCTTTGCCCAATATCCGCATCTACATTTTAGATGCACACAATCAACCATTACCCCCTGGTATTCCTGGGGAATTGTGTATCGCTGGCGTTGGTTTAGCAAGAGGCTATCTCAATCTTCCTGAAACTACCAAGGGAAAATTTCTCTCAGTTGAATTATTCGGAAAAACTGAGCGAATTTACAAAACTGGCGACTTGGCACGATGGGGATCTGATGGAAACCTGGAATATCTGGGTCGCATTGACGACCAAATTAAACT
>CAZZVG010000354.1:0-6441 GCA_964657295.1 Iningainema sp.
TGTTTATTGTTGCCTCTCGTCCTAATCCCAGGTATCCTAACGCACCGGAAATGGAACCGACGGCAATCATTAATCCCAGAATCCTCGGACATTCCACTGAAACTGTTAAAGGTTGGGAGGGTTGTTTAAGTATTCCAGGGATTAGGGGGTTGGTGCCAAGATCTCAGGCTGTAGAAGTCGAGTATACTGACCGTCACGGCAAGTCTCAAAAGCAAGAGTTTACTGATTTCGTAGCTCGTATATTTCAACACGAGTACGACCATCTTGATGGTATCGTCTTCTTAGATCGCTTGGAGAGTAATTTTGACTTGATCACCGAGCAGGAATACCAAAAGCTCATGAAAAACAATACTCAACTGTAAATAACTCTAAAGAAAGATAGTTTACCGGAAACTTCTTCTCTTTGAGACGCCTAACGACGAAGGCTCAGGAGCAGTTAAGAAAAAAAGTCATGAAAAAGCTGATTAATACACCTGTTAACTTTGTACGTGAAAGTCTAGAAGGTCTGGCAGCGGCTCATGCCAATCTCATCAAAGTCCAGTATGACCCAACCTTTATTTATCGAACTGATGCACCTGTACATGGTAAAGTAGCAATTATTTCAGGTGGTGGAAGCGGTCACGAACCGATGCACAGTGGTTTTGTAGGGATGGGAATGCTTGATGCTGCATGTCCAGGAGAGGTTTTTACCTCACCAACACCTGATCAAATGCTGGAAGCAGCCAAGAGAGTCGATGGTGGCGCTGGTATCCTTTATATCGTCAAAAATTACAGTGGCGATATTATGAACTTTGAAATGGCAACGGAGTTGGCTCGTAGTGAGGGCATCCGAGTGCTAAACATTTTGATTGATGATGATGTCGCCGTGAAAGACAGCCTCTATACTCAGGGACGCCGTGGTGTGGGCACCACTGTACTAGCAGAAAAAATTTGTGGCGCAGCTGCACAGCAGGGGTACTCTTTACAAAGAGTGGCTTCTTTGTGTCGGCGAGTTAACCTACATGGGCGGAGTATGGGAATAGCACTGACTTCTTGCACAGTACCCGCCAAAGGAACGCCGACTTTTACATTGGGCGATCGCGAAGTAGAAATGGGCATCGGAATTCACGGTGAACCGGGAAGAGAACGCACAAGCATCAAATCAGCAGATGAAATTGTCCAAATGCTTGCCACGTCTATCATTGAAGATATATCATACAGCCGTACAGTGCGGGAATGGGATGAAGTCAAAGAGGAATGGGTAGATGTGGAACTAATGAATCACCCTTTTGCTCCGGGCGACAAAGTTCTAGCTTTCATCAACAGTATGGGTGGAACGCCCCTCAGCGAACTCTACATTATCTATCGCCAGCTTGTAGAAGTTTGTGAAAATTACTCTTTGCAGATTGTACGCAACCTGATTGGTCCTTATATAACTTCTTTAGATATGCAAGGTTGTTCAATAACTCTACTCAAGCTAGATAATGAGATGATCCAGTTATGGGATGCACCTGTAAAAACACCAAGTTTGCTCTGGGGAATCTAGGTTCGTAGTTGCGCTTCAGCGCAGCATATGATTATATGACAAAAGAACAAATTTTGCAATGGTTGCAGGCATTTGCTACAGAGATAGAACAGAATAAAGACTATTTGACTCAATTAGATGCCGCGATCGGTGATGCGGATCACGGGATTAATATGAGCCGTGGTTTTCAAAAGGCGACAGCGAGTTTACCAAGTGTCGCCGACAAAGACATCGGTACTATTTTGAAAACAGTCAGCATGACACTCATTTCCTCAGTAGGAGGTGCCAGTGGTCCTCTTTATGGCACTTTTTTTCTCCGTGCAAGTACAGTCGTCGCAGGTAAGCATGAACTGACGGAACAAGATATGCTGAAGATGCTGCAAGCAGGTTTGGATGGGGTAATTCAACGCGGTAAGGCGCAATTGGGCGATAAGACAATGATAGATGTGCTATCCCCGACTGTAGAAGCTTTTAGTCAAGCTATTGGAGAAGGTACGGGTATGCTTGAAGCAATGCAACTTGCTGTAGCAACGGCTGAACAAAGTATGAAAGATACCATCCCAATAATTGCAAAAAAAGGGCGGGCTAGCTACTTGGGAGAACGGAGTGTCGGACATCAAGATCCAGGAGCGACTTCAAGTTATTTAATGTTGAAGTGTTTGTTAGAAACGCTATAAAATGCAAGCGTATCAACTTTTACACTCACATTTAAGCTTCGATAAATATATCGTATTTTCTAGCTTTTATGCTTTAATCTTCAGACTGAGGTCTGATTATCTGAACTTTCACACCAAAAACTTCAGCACTAACGAAGAGTGCCTTATCAGCCGTCACCAAGCATAAGTCATGAAGAGCAGCAATCGCCAGATGTAGTGCATCTAGAGTACGCAAGGGTGTTTCAAACCGACTAATCCAATCACGCGCTAGTTGGTAGTGGATTGGTTGTAATGGAATACAGGCATAGAAACCACTGTCTACATCTGCTTGGAACCTCTCTACTATTTTTCTCGCATCTTCCTGAGAGATTTCTCCCATCCTAACTCGGCGGGAAAGTGCCGAAAACATTTCGACTTCAACCAACTGGCTTATTCCTGGTTCAGTTTCAATCCTCAATAATTGCTCAACTGTTTCACTTATTGCTTCTGTCCAGTAAAATGCAGCTATGATGCTAGTATCTAGATAAATCAATAGCGCTCCTGTTGCCTTTCATTCATCACAGTTGTACTTAAAGGCTCACCTTTAACTAGAAGAGAATCTCGAAATTCCTTCCTACTAGCTAACCACTGCTCTTTTTGTTGTAGTGGAACTAGGCGAGCTACTGCTTTTTCTTGCTCTACCAGAATTACCTCTTCTCCCTTGGCTACCTGCTCCAATAGGAATTTTAGGTTATGAGCTGCTTCTTCTACACTAATTCTCAGCACTTCATTAATTTTAAAAATCTATCTTAATGCTACACTTGGTCGAATGAAGTTAAAATACTTCAGCTAAATAACTGCCCATCAATAAAGCATCTTGTTCACTTTTGATGAAGCGCGTTACACTTCGTTAACAAACCTTACACATGCAGCAAATAACAACCTAAAGTAAGTGTGTGAGTAAAAGCTTCTCCACAAAGTTGACGGTGTGCCGTGGTTGGAATTATCATTGTTTCTCACAGTTTTCAATTAGCCCAAGGAATACGCGATCTGGTGACGCAGATGGTTCAGGGTAAAGTCTCTCTTGCTTTAGCTGCAGGAATTGACGATCCGGATAACCCATTAGGCACAGATGCCATACAAGTCTATGAAGCGATCATCTCGGTTTATAGCGATGAGGGTGTTATCGTCTTAATGGATCTGGGCAGCGCCTTGATGAGTGCAGAAATGGCGTTAGAGTTTCTTACACAAGAACAGCGACACAAAGTGTATTTGTGTGAAGCACCGTTAGTAGAAGGTGCTATGGCTGCAGCCGTTGCCATAGCATCTGGCTGTAATATTGAGCAAGTCATGGCTGAAGCCCGAGGAGCATTAGTCGCAAAAGCAACTCAATTGGGTATAGTCATTAGTCAACCGTCATTAGGAATGAGGACAAATGACTTGTCCCAAGTCACTCATGAAATCCATCTCATTGTCAATAATAGGTTGGGATTGCACGCCCGTCCAGCAGCTCGGTTTGTCGCTACGGCAGCCCAGTTTCAATCCCAAATCAAAGTGAAAAATGTCACTAAAAATACTGAAGCCGTCCGTGGTGATAGTATTAACCAGTTAGCAATTTTAGGTGTACGTCAAGGACACGAACTGGCGATTACTGCGACTGGCTTTGATGCAGATGAGGCATTAGCTGCATTGCAAACACTAGCAGAAAGTAACTTTGGGGAAATAGAATTTGCCCACCCTGTCTCCCCTGATCCGCCCTCTCTCCGCTCACCTTCTGTTGATCGCCTCCAAGGAATCCCTGTATCTGCGGGGGTGGCGATCGCACCTGTTTTCCTACATTACTCCACTCCCCTTATTGTCCAGCAATATCACGTAGACGATGTTGAAGGAGAGTGGCAACGGGTACATATAGCTTTCCAGACGGCTCAACAAGAAATTCAAGCTTTACTCTCGGAAGCATCTACTCAAATTGGTGATGCAGAAGCTGCAATCTTTGATGCACATCTACTGTTTTTAGAAGATCCAGTACTGATTGAGCAGGTTCACCAATGCATCTTTACACAGCATCTGAATGCTGAAGCTGCTTGGCAAGCGGTTATTGATGAGCTAGCAAACAATTACCGCCGCTTGGAAGATTCATACTTACAAGAACGAGTTGCTGATGTCATTGACGTGGGGCAAAGAGTGCAACGCCTTTTAACGGGGACTGCCCCCTCTCAAATAAACTCTAGTGAACCAGTCATTTTGGTAGCTTCTGAGTTAACTCCCTCTGAAACCGCTAGGCTAAATCCCATACAGATACTGGGTATTTGTACGACTTCTGGCAGTGCGACTTCTCACAGTGCTATGATTGCCCGTTCTCTAGGGATACCAGAAGTTGTCGGTGTACCAAATGAGGTATTGCAGCTGGCAAATGGTACTCTCATAGCACTTGATGGTGAGACTGGCGAGGTGTGGATAGAGCCACAACCAGATCTCTTAGCTACACTTAATGCCAAACGGGATGCATGGCAAGCTGCACAACAGCTTGTGTTTGCAGGTGTGCATGAGCCAGCAATCACCCGTGATGGTCGGCGGATAAATGTATTTGCTAATATTGGCAGTCTATTAGATGCCAAATTTGCTATTACCTGTGGTGCAGAGGGCGTGGGACTGTTACGCACTGAGTTCCTTTATTTACAGCAAGCAAATGCTCCTTCTGAGGAAGAACAATTGGCAATTTATCAAGCAATTGCCCAAGTTCTTGAGCAGCGTCCCCTGATTATTCGCACCCTAGATGTTGGGGGAGACAAGCCACTTCCTTACTTTGATATGCCGTCGGAAACCAACCCATTTTTGGGCTGGCGTGGAATTCGTATATCTCTAGCACGTCCGGATATTTTCAAACCGCAGTTGCGAGCTATTTGTCGAGCTAGTGCAGGAAACCAGATTAAGATCATGTTTCCGATGATTGCAACTGTTGAAGAAGTACAAGCAGCCAAAGTATTTCTGATGGATGTACAAGCTGAACTACGTCTTGAAGGCATCCCATTTAATGAAGCAATGGAAGTGGGTATTATGGTGGAGGTGCCCTCGGCTGTGACACTAGCCGAGCGCTTAGCGACAGAAGTGGACTTTTTCAGTATTGGTACAAACGATCTTAGTCAGTATGTCATGGCTTGCGATCGCACAAACCCAAGAGTTGCCTCTTTAGCTGATGCCCTACACCCTGCAGTACTCCAGATGATTTACCAAACCGTTCAAGCTGCACATCAAGCCGGGATATGGGTTGGGTTATGTGGTGAAGTGGCTGGAGATCTTGACGCTGTCACAATTTTACTAGGGTTGGGACTGGATGAGGTTAGTCTTAATCCCCAGGCAATTCCTGCATTTAAGTCTCGCGTCTTAGAGTTGACAGTCACCGAAGCCTCTGCGATCGCTACGTTAGCATTACGACAAGATTCTGCGGCTAAGGTAAGAGAAATAGTTACATCTTCTCGTCGCAGTTCTTAAGTTATGTCAAATCCGCAACAAGCAGGTAAAACATTTGTGCTAACCAAACACAACTTGTCACTAATCTTCAACAATTGCCCAACTATTGACAGAACTAAAAGCATTAAAGGAGGATGAAGACTTACTCCCTTCATCCATACCATGAATTTCAAAATGCTGCAACAACTCATTGTTATCCAAATTAGCCAAGTCTTTATTGTTAGCTCGATAGTAGTCGAAGTCAAAATAGGATGAGAATTGACACCCTTCATCTATACCATGCATTTCAAAATGGTTCGACAGGTCAGAGTTATCGGTTTTGTATTGCCCAAAATTGAAAAGTGGATCAAAGGTACGCCTCTCGGAAATACCATAAGTTTTCAAATGAATAAAAGGAATAGGGGGATCGGCAATAGTAGTACCAAATTCCTGTAGTCTCTAACGCCATCCCAAAAAGCGCAAACCGGGCACAATTAGGTAGTAACTCACACCTAGCCAGAAGCTTAGAAAAACACCGACAAAACCAAAAAAAGTCACAGGAAGCCACAACTCTCCCCAATGTGATGGACTTAAGAAGTTGAATAAATCGCTTGGCAACCCTAAAGTTGTTAAACCTGAGAAGACGATGGCAGTGCCAAAAGCAGCAATAACAGCGTGAACTATATGATGGCTGCGAAGACCTAAACCGAGGGTAAGCAAGGAAACTGCAGCTAAAATCAATCCCACTAAACCATCACCAGCGTTTTTTGGTGTCGTTATTTGTAAAACTAAGCAACCAATTCCATAACCGATAACACCCATGAACGACGCCACCAAAAACTGTCGTCGCTG
>CAZZVG010000355.1:0-6428 GCA_964657295.1 Iningainema sp.
AGTGGGAGATGCCCCGCAGCTTCACCCCCAATCCCTAACACCCAACATTCCTTAGTATCTGACACTTATCCGAGGGTAAAAAATGGACGCTGCAGAGCATATTTCCACAGTTACAACAAGTGCAGAGCATCATGAAGAACATGAAGATTTACGAGTCTTGGGGCTGATCACCTTCCTCCTCTCTGAATCGCTGATGTTTGGTGGTTTTTTTGCTACTTATTTATTCTTCAGAGGCATTACCAAAGTGTGGCCGCCAGAAGGCACGGAGGTAGAACTCTTATTGCCCACGATTAACACGATCATTCTAGTTTCTAGTAGTTTTGTCATTCACTTAGGCGATACAGCGATTAAAAAGAATGATGTGGAAGGAATGCGGAAGTGGTATAAAATCACTGCAATCATGGGCGCAATTTTCTTAATTGGTCAGGTTGTTGAGTACATGACTTTAGGATATGGTCTGACTACCAACGTATTTGCCAACTGCTTTTACTTAATGACAGGATTCCACGGTATACACGTTTTTGTGGGACTGTTGTTAATTTTAGGTGTGCTGTGGCGATCGCGTCGTCCCGGTCATTATTCTGCTACCAAACACACTGGTATCGAGATGGCAGAAATCTACTGGCACTTCGTCGATATCATCTGGATTGTTCTCTTCACCCTGTTGTACATTCTCACCCTCTTTTGAAAAAAGTGCGGAGTGAAGAGTTAGAAGTTATGAAACGAGATCCCCGACTTCTTGAAGAAGTCGGGGATCTAAGATTTTGTTCTTAAGGAGGTTTTTATGCAAGTTCAGACAGAACCGTTCTCTTGGTTTGAAGTTCCAGATGATGTGAAAAAGTTATTGATATTAGCAGCGCAAAACTGGGAAAATACCTCAGAATCAGAAAAGTACATTAATCAGGCTTTAGCTAAAACAGAGGAGTCTCCAGATGTTTTAGTAGCAGCCTATCGATATTTTTTCTATAAAAATAATTATGAAATGGCACTGCAAGTTGCAGTAAAGGTTATAAATAGAATTAGAGTATCGGAGAATTTACCAGATGATTGGGAGCAACTTAAGCAAATATTAATCAGTCGTAAAGAAGACCCCAAAATTAGATTGTACTTAACCGCTTACAGTGCTTCTGGATTAGTTTTAGCTAAGCTGGGACAGATAGAAGTAGCTAAAAAAATCAGTGCCCAAGTCAAGGCTGTTGATCATAACAAAGAGTTTGGGGCAGCAATTCTACTTGATGTTCTCACACGTCCCTGTGAAGAAGACGAATAACTAGAAATAGGGAGAGAAGCAATCTAAAAACAGATTTTTAAGGTTAGGTATGAAAAATAGAGATTGGCTTGTCAATGGAAACGGGCAGTACGGTTCCGTTAGCTCTATTAAAGCATGGGATTTATTAAGGGAGAATTATCGCTTTTATCGGTTCCTAACTGAGGTCGAAGATGTTCTCAACAGTGTAGAAGACCAAACCAGTTGCCTTCCAGAAATTCGGATGTTGGTAAGGCGGTTGATTGTTAACTCCTATTGGGTAAAAAATCAGTATTTAGAACCTTCCCCTAAAACAGGAACCTCAGTGGTCCTATTGTACGATGAGTTGGGTTTTCCGTTGACAGTGCAAACAGTCGCATTTGCACCAGGAACGCTATCAACAATTCACAATCATGGAACGTGGGGAGTGATAGCAGTGTTAAAAGGACAAGAAAGAAACACTTTCTGGAGCCGAACTCCTCAACCAGAATTTGAGGACAAAATTGAACGTTCGGGAGAATTAACTTTATCTCCTGGTGATATTATTAGCCTCACTCCTAATGCAATTCATAGCGTTGAAGCTATAGGTGATGAACCAACTGTGACTTTTAACATCTATGGAGAAACTTGCTCAAAAGAACGATTTGAGTTTGACACGGTTAACCATACTGCCAAGAATTTTTAATCTTGGTTGTTAGTTGTTAAAAACTATTCCTTACTACTACCGGAGATACATGTATGGCAAGAGTGATTTTTTATGAAAAACCAGGCTGTCAGAATAATACCAAGCAAAAAACTTTGCTTGCAGCCGCAGGGCATGAGTTAGAAACTTACAACTTATTAAAAGAAGCTTGGACAGCAGAACGTTTGCGCTTATTTTTTGGCGATCGCCCCGTAGTTGAATGGTTTAACCGTACTGCCCCAAGGATAAAATCTGGTGAGGTTGTTCCCGAACAGATTGATGTAGACACAGCTTTGTCAGAAATGGTTAACGATCCGGTGTTAATTCGTCGTCCGTTGATTCAAGTTGGCGATCGCCGTGAGGTGGGTTTTGACGTGGAAAAAGTTGACGCTTGGATTGGCTTAAAGCCTGTGGATGAATCCTTGAGAGTCGTCAGCGAAAATCTACTAAAACATGATTTGCAAAATTGTGCTCACGGTGACGAACACAAGCACCATCATGGTAAAGGTGGTTGCAAACATTAGATACCCATGTAGGGGCGAACGGCTGTTCGCCCTTACTCTTTGGCGGAGTTATGACATCGCCTGTGTGACTGCTGAAGCAATGTTAGACATCAATTTCTCGCGCTGTTCTAAAGGAGCTTCTGAACCGGCAATGAATACAGCGATCGCAACGCGCTTTTCATTCGGTGAAATCACAATCCCAACATCATTTGTGGCAGTACTTCTGCCGAGAACATCTTTACCAGTACCAGTTTTGTGTGCAATTGACCAATTCTTGGGTAAGCCTGCTTTTAGCCGCTTCTGTCCTGTTGGAGAGTCCGTCATGATCTGGAGTAACAAAGCGGTATTCTGAGATGACAATAACTGATGTGAGTGCAGCTTTGCTAAAAGATCAACCATACCTTCAGGAGTAGCAGTGTCTCGCGGATCGGTGAGATACTTTTCCAAAGCAGCTTTCTTAACGCGATCAGGAATTTTTTGCACCGCCGAGGCGAATTTTTGCTCGTCAGCCAATTCGGGTTGAAAGTTTGTGAGTCCGACACTCTCCGGCTGTAGCTGCTGCTCTAAGCGATCAACGCGAACGTCGTGAATTTTTAGCTTGCCTAAGATATTATTAACTTGTTGAGTTCCACCAATCAATCGCACCAAAGCGTCATTTGCAGTATTATCACTAATGCCGACAGAGCGTTCGAGAAGGTTTTGGACTGTGAACTGTGCGCTATCACCAAGGAATTCCTTAATAATAGGACTCGATCCTGGCGCAAACTGCTGACGGGTAATGGTAACCGATTGATTGAGCGAAATCTTCCCGTCATCCACTTGTTTTAAAACAGCGATCGCACTGGGAAGCTTAAATACGCTTTGCATAGGAAAGTGCTGCTTGCCATTAAGAAACCAGCTTTCGCCAGTATTCAAGTCCAAAACCCCGATACCAACTTTGCCTCGGACGGCTGAAATATCAATATCTTTTAACCGATTTTGAAGTATTGTCGTATTAGGAGTGACAGATGGTTCTTGTGCTATGACTGGAAACGACATAAATGCTATCAGAATCACCAATCCGAACGAAAGCCAAAAACGACGGACAAAAACTGAAAACATCTACTTTTTACTTGTAATAAAAGCTATTCAGACGATGTTGAAGACACTTAGGTTTCATGTGATCAGCAATGACCAACTATTGGATTTCTCTTTTGCCCCTACCTATTGTCATGAACAACGATCATCACAAAAATTGTGTAAGCAATTCCCAAGACAAATCCCCCAGTAAAACCAATACTTAAGCCAAAAATTAAACTAAGCATATCAATACATAGTTAAGTAGATAAATAGGTCGATCCAAATCAAGCTAACTCATGAGTTCAGTCCCTAGAGCAGATATCCTTCTTCTCCTTTGGAGATGTTGCGCGAACTGGAAAGGGCTTCACCTTAGGCTTAGAGCCGTCTTTTGTCCTAGTCATGTTTCATTAGTCATGCTTCCAGCCTTAAATACAAGTCAAAACACATAGTTATATTTATTTCCGCTCACCTACTTATTTGCATCTGTTAATGTCTGTAGCAAGATAACAACCTCCCTGCCGCGCAAAAGTGTGTCGGCAAGAGTAATCTATCCGGCAGACTTTGCTGCAAAAATTGGAAATAATCTGCTTTCCAATATTTCAGTATGGAATAATTTATCACATACTTGTGCTTTTGCGATCTAATTTCAACAGCACTAAGGAATATATTACAAGCGGAATTGAGTTCCTTCCGGAGATAACTATTAATAAAAAGTGATAAGTAAGTCGGTACAAATAAAGCTAACTAGTTAAGGCGGTCCTTTGTCCGTTGTCAAACGTCAATTGGTAATGGTTTCAACCTGAGTTACTTTTCTTAACATAGTTATATTTATTTTCGCTCATCTACTTATGCACCCTCATTGATGCACTCTATGTGTCTAAAATTCTATTTGCTACTTGGGGGTTGCTGTAGCTCTACCAGTAACAAAACTTACCAATCCTGTGACTATCAAAGCGAGAACTGAGGTAGCAAACTTCTTTTCGTCTTCAGATGAACTACCTGTGCTCAATGTAAATAGAGAGTAGCCACCGACAGCAAAGATAAAAATAAGGGCGGCTGAAAAAACTAATACATCTCTCAAAATAAATCTTCTAAATCTGCCATACTGCTAAATACCAACAATCTCAGTCTCTAGATTTTTGTTTTCATCTGTAATCCACAAATGCTTGCCTTTCTGCTTCGCTTCTGCTGCTACCTGCATTAAAACTATTCCCTTGAGCAGAACCTCAGCCGTGTCTCCATTCAGCTGTTGCGCCACATTCTTCAATGTCTCATACAGTTCTGGTGACAAATCCATACTGATTTGCACTCGTTGATTTTCTCCTTGTACAGTCATTTTTGTTGCCTCAAAATGCCACTACCTTTATTTTGCCTAAAAATAAGCGGCGATGTTTGACTCAAAGCCGCTTCCTCATACCGTTTCAATTCCTAGATTTTCGATATCCCTAACAACTGAAGTCACGGCTATACGAACAAAACTTGCCTACGCAGGCATTAGTCCGCGCCGACGAACTTTGTTTGTATAGCTGCGACTTTAGCGGTTGTCAATTTTGAATTTTCTAGTTAATCATTCCCAATCTTAATGCACTAACTCCATTGCCCGTTTTGTCAACGCTTGGGCTGTCAAACCATTAAACGCCATCAACTCACCGGCACTTGCTGTCGTCTCCCCACGCCGCCAAGCGAAGGTATCCCGTTTGGCGGTACTCCGCAGCATGATGGGTTCTAGCATTGCTGCAGCACCTCCGGTAACGCCAATCAGCACATCTCCGGCAAATAATTCCGCAAATTTGGCATCATCCAAAAAACCGCCATCGGCTTCGGAACAAGTATCCCAAGCAGTATCATGAGGACGATACAAACGGCGGGGGTTGATGACAGAAACAATTTTGACACTCAAACCTTCAGTTTCCAAGAAAGCTGCAGCTTCAAAAACTGGTGTTAATGTCATATCGCCAATGACGGCAAAGACAATTTTCTTACTTCCTCCTTGGTTGGATTCGACATCTTGCAACACGATCGCACCATCTTGCAATCCTTGACGAGTTTGATCAAAAGTGGTGCGAATGGGTAACGGCGACTTACTCGCAGTAATCACAATTCCCTTATTTTTTGTTGTCAGCGCCCAGTCATAACACACTTGAATGCTGTTGGCATCGGGTGGAAACAACGGGAAAATATTACCATTCCGCATCAAGGCTGCAAAATAAGCTTCAATTTCCGGACGTTGGTGAGTCCAACCGTTGCGTCCTTGTTCTAATGCCCCGGCAGTGAATAAAGTTATCGTCGAGGGAGTGGGACGCCGCAATTCTGCCATTGCTTGCGTAACTGTTTGCCAAATTGGCAACCCATTTATTGCAAAAGATTCGTAAGAACACCACAATGTTCTCGCACCCATTAACGCTAAACCTACAGCTAAACCTGCACAAGCGTCTTCACTCAATGGTTCGTAAACTTGTCCGCCTGGTGCTTGGTTATACAATTCATCGGCTGTAGGGTGGATAATTTTCAGTGCTTGGTTGATGTTAGCAATACCAGATGCTTCATTACCGTCGGCGTTGGTGACGAGGAAATTGCTATCTACCTGTCCTACTTTTGCCACTAACCTTCCCATCGACGTGGTGGAAACTTTCGGATCGCCACCCACGGGATATTCTTCTAAAGGTAATTCGCCCAATTCTGGTAAGGGGAATTCAAATTCTGTCACCACTGTCTTCGCTGCCGGTCCCCCACCTGCGCGTTCGCAGTTTGTGCGCACGAGTTGCCAAGCTTCTTTTGATAAAGCACGTTCTTGCAACGCACTGACAATATGGGGAGCATCTAGGGTATCTTTAGGATAGAGGTTGTGAGATTTTGCTCCGCGTGCATGGACTCCTGCACCTTTAAGTTGTTTGATAATGAAGACGGTTAGCTTACCGCTGAGTGCCGATCGCGCTGC
>CAZZVG010000356.1:0-6414 GCA_964657295.1 Iningainema sp.
TGTTTCTAGGACTTAGCCCAAACTAAAGAGCGCCGAAAATCAGCCACAATAGAAGTCGCCCAACAATTGAAGCACTGGTTATGGAAGAATTACTAGAGTTAAAAGATTTGTTGCTCAAAGGTGATGTACCAGGAGCATTGGTCATTGTTGAAGAATTAGAAGAAATGAGCAAACAAGACATCATCGATAACATTCGTAGCGATGCGGTGATTCTGCTGTTACATCTGATTAAACAACAAGCGGAAAATCGCACAACTCGCTCGTGGAATGTCTCTATTCGCAATTCAGTTCGGGAAATTCAGAGAAAAAACAAGCGTCGTAAAGCAGGGGGCTATTATTTAACTGCTGAAGAATTGTTGGAAACTCTACAAGAAGCGTTCTTAAATGCAATAGATGAGGCTTCCTTAGAAGTAGAAGAAGGGTGTTATGAACCAGAAGAATTAGAACAACTGGTTAAGCAAGAAAAAATTATAAATCGGGCAGTGGCTTTGATTTCACCACAAGAGTAAAGATAATTGGCTAAACAACGACTCGACACTCTATTATAGAACTCAATTTATTCGTCTCGCGCCTTAGCACAGCGACTCATTCAGGCGGGGGAAGTGACTGTTGATAGTCACATCCTATTTAAGACCCGTATTCCCGATTACCTGCTTTATTTTTCTTGATAGCTGCTGGCGTACTCAATTACGCACATTGTTTTATATGCTGAGTGGCTGCCATAAGCGGCCCCAGCAATTTTGAAATTAGGATTAAATATGTTCTTCCTATGGCCGCGATTAGGGACGCCATCGTCAATAATTAACTGCATGACAATATCTTGAGCGGTTTCAGAGCCATAAGCAATATTTTCACCAGCACTTATCTGCCATGTACCATAACGGTTAATGCGAATGGAAGGATTGCTTTGATCACTGCCATTATGACCGAATGTGCCTTTTGGACCTTGGTCGTTAACGAGATCTCTAGCAGCCAAAGACATCCCAGCAGATAAACTCAACTCTCCGACAGGACGTACTGACTTCAGGAATTGATTGGCTTCATCGACTGCTGCGACTCCTTCTTTTGTCAACAGATACTTGCTTTCGCCAACTTTAACGCGCTTCTCTTGGAAGCGGTTTTTATACTCTTCCATCATAGGAATGTATGATTGAGGATTTGTTCGGACTTTATTCATTTCTGTGATGACCTCTTTTTCTAACCGTGAGAGGTTATTTGCCCCTGCTAATAAAGTCGAACGAGTCTGTTTGATTTCGGTCTGAGCTAAGTTTGTTGCTGGTTGTGCTAAAGAAGGTCTTAAGTGGAACTCTTGGGAAAAGCTGCTTACTAAGAGCGTCATGGGAAAAATTGCCCATAAGTTTATATGGCGCATTTATGACCTCGCTATAGATTTAACCGCCACAAATAGTATCAGTAATAGGTGATCTTGGTCTAGGATATTTTTAAGACAGAATGCCATAAAAAACCATTCTCCTAGCTAAAAGTAGATGATTTCTCATTACACCTGTATTAAAAAATGCTCAATAGAAGAATTGATTCTTCCTGGCTGTAACTGTTGTATCTGAGACAATAAGATTTGTAAGCAGTAAGCACACTTAGAAGCAATGTTTATTTTTTTAGTATTTAATTTTACGATACATAAATATACATACTTGATTTAGTGCCAATCACAAAAATTGCACTCTTGTCCAAGTAATGAAGAATATTTGGCGATGGCTGATTGTTTCTAAGAAGACTTCAGCTGAATAAGGTATGACCATTTAATTGGTGCCGAACACATGTTCGGCATTAAATAAGTTGTCAATAAAATTTAAGCAACTTTTGGGGGTTGCGTAGGCGTGCCAAAACGAATTTTTAATTCCAACTAAAATAGGTACTCATTATCGTCGGCGTTCTTGCAACTTACGATAAACTGCTTTTAAATCAATGTTATGATGAGCTAAAGCAACAAGTGTGTGATAAAGCAAATCAGCCACCTCTGAGGTGATCGCATCTGGTTGATCATCTTTAAAAGCCATCACCACCTCAACGGTTTCCTCACCCAGCTTTTTCAAAATTTTATTGTCGCCGCTGGCAAACAACTGACAAGTATAGGAGTTTTCTTGCGGATTTTCACGGCGATCGCAAATCGTTGCGAATAGTTGCGATAAAGTATCTCCAGGTGCTGGCTCTATCGTCCCGTCAACTTTATGAAAACAACTACGCTCTCCTGTGTGACAGGCTATATCTCCTACCTGCTCTACCCCTACCAAGAGCGCATCGCTATCACAATCATAACGAATGCTTTGTACTTTCTGGATGTGTCCGGAAGTCCCACCTTTATGCCACAATTCTTCACGAGAACGGCTCCAGAACCAAGTCTCCCCGCTGTCGAGAGTTTTTTGTAATGACTCTTGATTCATCCAAGCCATCATTAACACTGTACCATCAAGGTAATCCTGAACTATAGCTGGTACAAGACCCCTTTCATCGTAGCGAATCTTTTCAACAGGGATAGCATCGTGCAGTGGATGTGTATTGGAATAAAACATACCTAAATGATTGACCTGATATCAATGGCTCGCGTGTTTAAGATATCATTTTCTCAAGGCTACACTGCACGTTTTTTTAAACTTGCTTTACTTTTTACACCCTATACAAGAGCTTTTCCATGAGTTGCCGACTGCATTTTCACAGCACCCAATGCCACTTTATGAGCTTTTGGCGCTTCACCGTACCAGTGAATTGCCGAGTTGTAAGCTGCCCGATAGATATCTTGGTATGCCTCAGATAAACGAGTACGAATCTCTAAAGGTAAATCTTGGTTGGACTTGTACAACATATCCTGTTATCTTTTTGGTTTAGTTATTTTAACATATAATTTCATCACGATTTTTACCCCTATCCTAGGATAGAGCTTTTTATCGCCATTACCTGGAGAAAACCTTGGTTAATACCACAATTAACACGGCAAAATCACAAGAAATCTTCACAGCAGCACAAAACCTCATGCCAGGAGGAGTGAGTTCACCTGTCCGAGCCTTCAAATCTGTAGGTGGACAACCGATTGTTTTCGACCGTGTCAACGGTGCTTACATTTGGGATGTAGATAATAATCAATACATAGATTACGTAGGTACGTGGGGACCTGCAATTTGCGGTCATGCTCATCCTGAAGTGATTGCCGCACTGCATGGAGCTTTGGAAAAAGGTACGAGCTTTGGAGCACCCAGTTTATTAGAGAACATACTGGCAGAAATGGTGATCGATGCCGTTAAGAGCATCGAAATGGTGAGATTTGTTAACTCCGGTACAGAAGCTTGTATGGCAGTGCTGCGCTTGATGCGGGCTTTCACTGGACGGGACAAAATTATCAAATTTGAGGGTTGCTATCACGGTCACGCTGATATGTTCTTGGTGAAAGCCGGTTCTGGTGTTGCAACACTCGGTTTACCTGACTCTCCTGGCGTACCTAAATCGGCTACTGTTAACACCCTAACTGCGCCTTTTAATGACTTGGAAGCAGTCCTGGCCTTATTTGAGCAGAACCGCGACGAGATTGCGGGTGTGATTCTCGAGCCAGTCGTGGGTAATGCTGGATTTATTACTCCTGATGCGGGCTTTTTAGAAGGGTTACGAGAAATTACCCACGAACACGGGGCATTATTAGTATTTGATGAGGTGATGACAGGCTTTCGCATTGCTTACGGGGGTGCTCAGGAGAAGTTTGGCATCATCCCCGATCTAACCACGTTGGGCAAGGTGATTGGTGGCGGTTTACCCGTAGGAGCCTATGGTGGTCGTCGAGATATTATGTCGATGATTGCGCCAGCGGGACCAGTTTATCAAGCTGGGACGCTTTCTGGTAATCCTTTGGCCATGACGGCAGGAATTAAAACACTGGAATTACTACAAAAGCCTGGTAGTTATGAGTACTTAGACAAGATAACTAAGAAGCTGACAGATGGCTTACTACAAATCGCCCAACAAACTGGTCATGCAGCTTGTGGCGGTCAAATCAGTGGGATGTTTGGTCTATTCTTCACAAATGGACCAGTTCATAACTATGAGGATGCTAAAAAGTCTGATACACTCAAGTTTGGCAGATTCCATCGCGGGATGTTAGAGCATGGTGTTTATTTGGCACCATCTCAATTTGAGGCTGGGTTTACCTCTTTGGCTCACACCGAGGAAGATATTGAGCGGACACTAGAAGCAGCACGAGATGTCATGTCGGCACTGTAATTTAGGAGACACGTAGGGGCGGGTTTAATCCACAAAATACCTGAGCAAACACAATATCTTTACTAAATTCGCCCCTACAGGAGGCGAGGAGTGAAAAATTTCTATTCCTCATTCCTCACTCCTCACTTGATGATTAACAGCCACAACCATTGTGACCACAGCCAATCATGGTTTTATGACCTTCTGCACAGGCTTCAGAGCAATAGTATTTGCTGTCCTTATTAATGGCATTCTCAATCGCCACAACACATAAACAAAGTTCACAGGCACATTTCATTTGGGTTACGATCATCAGATCTTTTCCTTGAATTCTCCTAAAATAACTCTAACACTTGAATAGTTGTTCATACATTCTTTAAGATTTATCTTTCAAGATACGCTACGACTTGATAAAGACAGTATTTTAAAAAGACGAAAGGTGATTGTATTGACGATTGCTTTACGTAGAGTGGAGTACAGCTTCAGCAAGTCTTTAAAATATTTACCGCAAAAATGACCTGGTAAAAGTCAATTTTTATTTCAATAATTGAGAATAGAGTTTTACGCTCCCCCTGATTATTCTTGCAGTGAGTTGACAGTACATGAGCTACTGTATAAATCCTACGTGTCCTAAGCCAGAAAATTTAGCAAATAGTAAAAGGTGTCAGTCTTGTGGCTCACAGCTATTGTTGCGCGATCGCTATCGTGTGTTCAAAGCCTTGAGTATGGGAGGTTTTGGTGTAACATTTCTAGCCCGCGATGAAAACTTACCCGGTGAACCGAGTTGTGTTATCAAGCAACTACGTCCCTCAGAAACCACACCACATATTTTAGAAATGGCGCGGGAACTCTTTAAGAGAGAAGCTGATACTTTAGGTAAAATTGGCAACCATCCCCAAATACCACGCTTACTTGACTATTTTGAAGAGCGCAAACAGTTCTATTTAGTTCAGGAATACATCAGTGGTCAAACTCTACAACAAGAGATCAAAAGCGGTGGAGTTTTTAACGAAGTAGAACTCAGGCAATTCTTGAGAGAAATCCTGCCATTACTACAATACATCCACGCTCAAAAACTCATTCACCGTGATATCAAGCCGGCTAACTTGATTCGCCGCTCTCAAGATAGCAGATTGGTTCTCATCGACTTTGGCGCTGTCAAAAACCAAGTGAGCAATGCGGCGCAAAACCTATCAGAGCAAACGGCATTAACAGTGTATGCAATTGGGACTCCTGGTTTTGCGCCTCCAGAACAAATGGCAATGCGTCCTGTCTTCGCCAGTGATATTTACGCACTGGGCGTAACCTGCATTTATCTGCTAACAGGCAAATCTCCCAAGGATTTGGAATACAATCCGACAACAGGTGACATGATGTGGGAGCAAGGAGTGCAGATTGGCGATCGCTTAACCAAAGTGCTGCGGACAATGCTGGAAGTGTCTGTTCGCAATCGCTATCAGTCAGCACAGTCCGTACTGAACGCGCTAGAAGTAGAACCCCACTTAGACAGTTTAGCACAAGGTTTGTTAGTTAAACCTCATGCTGCCCCGAATGAGCACATGTACAACCGTTTGGAAGAATCTAATGTTAGTGCCAGCAGTCACAGTTTTGACTCCTCCGGACGCAGAGTGGCACAGGTAGCCGCAGCAATTCGGGCAAGACGAGCCAAAGTTACAGACGCTTGTGATCCACGTCTAGGGGGAATACAACAATATGTTTTACTCAAAAAATCAACCGTTGTACCTAGTAGCAGTAGTTCCAGTCAAGGTCAAAAGTATCAAGTTCCGCGTCGCTACTTTGATACTCAGAGTTTACTTGCAGCTTATTTGAAGGGGAGACGAGATTTTTCTCTATATAATTTGAGTCTGCTCAACCTCCAAGGTGCTGACTTATCTGGAACAAATTTCAACTCCTCCCAGTTGCAGAAAACCAACCTCCAAGAAGCCAATCTTCAGAATAGCGACTTCGGAAAAGCTCGTCTCAACAAAGCAAACCTGAGAGACGCTAATTTGAGCAATGCTTACCTCAATCATGCCGATTTAGAAGGTGCAGATCTGCGCGGCGTAGATCTCAGCTATGCTTGCCTCAACAATACCAATCTCCAAGGTGCTAATCTATGTGGAGCTAATCTTACTGGTGCTAAAATCTCTGAGGAGCAGCTAGCATTAGCTAAAACAAATTGGATGACCGTGCGCCCTAATGGTAAACGAG
>CAZZVG010000357.1:0-6406 GCA_964657295.1 Iningainema sp.
ATCAATGTGTACCTATTTTCTACGGTAATCTTTGCGAACCCCGTGAACGGTTACGATGAAGATGAGTTTCATGATGCTTTGACTAAAGTAATTAACTTAAGTAAAACCTGATGCTTAACCAAGTGTGAGTATTTTGATAGGAAAAACCCGTTTCACGGGTATGAGAGCGATCGTAAAAAATCGCCCCCCAAATCTGATAAATTAAGTGATCAGTAACAAAAGCGCCTAAATCATTTAGAGCAGATACCCGCAGAGGTTTCCATGTAGAGATTTGTCCCCAGGACGGAGTTGTTCTTTTTGGAGGCATGGAAGCGTTGATTTAAACCTCCAGAAGAGTAGGCGCGAGTTGGAAACCCCGTGTCCTGATAGAACGGTAGAGTGGATCTACACTTCTACTATCCGTCAAAATTCGTTTGACAGACCACTAGATTTTCAACAGAGTCTTCTAGTTCAGCCTGTATATCAAAGTCGTGGATAGACTCCATACTCTCGGAAGAGACTCGAATATAGCTTTGCTGAAAGTCATTTTTAATGACCTGACTAACTTTAAAGGCAACTTCCCTGACAACATCCTCAATAAATTGAGGTTTTTTGTGAGCTTGATATACCATCAGCAACTCATATTCTCTAGGGAGGGTATTTTGTACTCTAACAATGCTCTGATCTAGAACCTCAAGTAAAGACTTAATTGAAAGTGTCTTACCGACAGGCAAATTAAGAATATCAACAGTAGTTCGACACCGTTGAGAATGAGTGATGAACGGTGAGAATACGCTGTCCACAGAGAGTCTATCTGCTGCTTGTAACGTATGTTTGTAGGTGCTTTGCACACAAGGACAAGCTGTAAGATTTGAGACTGTTAAACCTGCACTTTGAATGTAACCACTCTCTTGTTTAGTTTGAATACTTGCAGACAAACCTAAATGTTCCAAGGAAATTTTGTCTTTTTCTTGTTTCCATCCTTTAACACTTTCTAAGTAGGGAAAGTTACAACTGACTTTAACTTGAGAAAAGCCTTGATACTCATGTTTAGCAAGCAACTCAGCCAGAGTCAGCGCATATTCTTGCAAGCTACAGTATGTTTTTAATGTTGACTTGGCTATAATATCACCAACTCTAGACATATGAATTCCACGCTTGAAGTATGGTACTTCTGTGCTGGCTTCTAAGGAACATAAAACCTGGACAACCAGATTGGAACCAAAAGGATCTAGAATTTTAATGGGGATATTGTCTCTGCGGACACCAGCAAAATTAATTTTATAGGAATATCTAGGTTCCTGTTCGGGGATATCGTCACCTGACCTATCCATCTCTGTGATGACCTCAAGGGCAGACACACCAAATACCTCAGAAAAACTCGGTAAGTTTCTTTCGTATTGCGGCAATTCAAATTGATGCATAGGTTGGATTTTTTAAGGTAGGGTTAAGATGGGATCTGGGCAAAAATGCACAATCACTCTAGTACGTCTTGTTTCTTCCGCTTCTTGGGCTTCTTTTTCCATCATTTTGGGGACTTCAGTTAAAGTGAGCAGCTATTTTCTCAACGTACCAACCATGTGCATTTAACCTGATTACCTCTGCTCGGTCTTTGACTTTCTGTGGTACATCCGCAATTCTAAGGCTTGACAGGGTTTGGTCTTGATCAATAGTGAGGAGTACCCTTAAACGAGCGCCCATATCATTCATCACCTCGGTAGATATATTCTCCGTATTTACTTATCTTAACATAGTTTGGTTTTTTCCCGCCCAGCTACTTAACTACGTTTTTTTGTCTGATTATTAACAACAAGCAACTAAAAGCCATATTCTATTCTATCGTATCAACTAGCCGGATTGCGAAACTGGCGATCGCACCCTACTAAGTTAGTCACAGAGATACTTGGGCAGTTTTCGGAGATGTCTATATCACAGTTATGCCTGCTGCGTATGTAGCGATGCCCTTGGCCACGGCTTAAGCCGTATCTTTTTAGTTTACTGTTAATGGCATCAAGTCACTCCACCGCTCACATTGTTTAGGAGTAGAAAGCTTGGGAAGAGTCCAGTGTAAGCGTTGTTTCGTAAAACGATACCAGTGGCCAACTCTAAAGCGCCTTAAATGTAGTCTCACTAGGTATCTGTCCGGGTTCTTCCAAAGTCTTGAGCAAAACATTTGCTACAGCTTTTGCCTATGTTTATTCATGTTGAATTTGACAATAATTTTCTAACAATTCCTGGGCAGCAAGTGTAATTTCTGAAGGGTTTCTAACAAATCTACAAAAAGGGACTTGATGAGTCCAAGTTTCGTAGAATGACTCATTCTTATGATAAGAGTTGCCTAAAAAAATGTGAGGAATATTCAAAAGTACACAAAGGATATGACCATGCAACCGATTGGTAATAATCATTCTATGTTGCTTAAATTGATATATTCCACAGTGCATTACCCCCAAAGAAGTGCGATGCATCTTAGGATTATATAAGCTATTGAGTTTTACTGAGTGTGAATCGAATGTTTGCTGTAGCTGCTGCAATATCCACTGCATCAAATCGGCTGACCTTATTTGCATATCATCAGATCTAAGTTGCAAATTGTCAAGCGCTGATTCACAAAATTCCCAAGAATCAAATTGAAAGCAAATCCAATCGTCTGTAACTACATTGGGTAAGGTAAAAATAGGAGCAGATGAAAAATTGTTTTTTAGCTCTTGATCATGTCGGCAGTGATATAAAATAGAAGATTTTTTTTCTATATTATGAGTCTTTAAATATAGCGTATTAGCCAATTGAAAAGCCATGTCAGTTGTTTTGATCACTTGACAGTTTTTAAAGTGCTTTAGGGCAATTTCATAGCTAGTCTGTTCACGAACAAATAAAGTCAAATTAGGATGAGAATTGAAAACATTAGCAGCCCGTTCTAAATTTTTCCCCTTAGTAAAATAAAGACTTTGTGGCATAATTATGATGGGTCGGTCTTGATATTGAGAAATAATATACTCACGGAATTCTTGATGATAATTCCACAAATCTCCTAAATTGCCTCCACCATGAAGAAAGATAGGAGATCTACCAACCTGTTTTTCCATTGCCTCAGCAGAAAAGTCTAAAATAGCGCTAGTATACTTGATTTTTGTTTGACAGATATCAGCCAAGTAAAAGATTTCACCTAACCAAATTAAGTGATCGCCAATGTTACGCTCACCGGGATAATTTAGTAGAGCACATTCTGTAAATCGACCTATTTTAGCCAGATCTTTATGCAAAGTTTCTTTGATCTTTTCGGCAACTGAAGTGTTTGTCATATTTCAAGCTACAGTAATCCTAAATAGGTTGTGAACAAAAATCGTACATGAATGTCTTGGCGAACGAAAAAACTTGGTGATTAACGGCAAACTTAAATAAGAACTTAACTGCACAACATATAAAACTGGCGGACAAAAATATAACGCTTGCAACCAAATATCTTCAACAGGATTTTGTTCTGGAGCGTAAGGTGCAAGCTGAATACAAGTGATCTGCCACTCTTGTTCGGGTAAGTTGTGATTTAGCGAGAACACAAACAACATGGATATACGCATTAGTCAAAAGATACATGGACTAGCCTGTAAAGTTTATCTTCCGTAATGCTGAGTTGAAAGTAGCGAATAACTGGCGAGAAAGATTTTTGATTTGGAATACAAAAAGGGGACGTAGTTAGCTAGATTATCAGGAAATATTCTCTAATACAATTTTGCTAATACTAGCTTCTGCTCTAGTATAAAGATAGGTTTGTGGTTCAGTAAGTTTTTGAGTTTTGAAGATTTTTTCTGCCCGCTCCCAAAAATCTGTATCCTCTCCAAAAACAAACTTTTTAAAGCCTTGTAATTCAAAAAATATATGTCTCTTAACAAAAAAAGTGGGACCTAAAACACATTCTCGCATATGAATTTTTTGACCAGATTTATAAAAGTCTGCGAACCAAATATCTTCTTCACTAGCAAATCCACCTTCAATCAAGTCGATTTCTGGATGAGATTTCATGTATTCCAGCCGTGACTCTAAATGAAGAGGTTTGTAAGTATCATCACTGTCAAGGAATGTAATGTAGTTACCAAAAGACGCTTGAACTCCAGCGTTTTTAGCGTAACAGTGTTTCTTATTTTGATGTTTCAAATAACGTATGTTATTTATTTTTTGGATATAAGGATTGACAATTTCAAAAGTATTATCTTCACTACCATCATCAACTATAATCAGTTCCCAATCCTTAAAAGTTTGATTTATAACACTATTAATGGCGTTATCTAAGTATTTGGCCCGATTGTAGGTGCAGAGAACAACTGATATTTCAGGAATTAAATCAAAAAATATACTGCTCATCATTGAAGAATCATTATAGCGTTTCCTAGGCAACTGAGGTACACTCAAATCTTGCTTACCTGGGTTAGTAACTTTGAAAATGTACCTCACCAGGTCCGGAACCACTATAATATCTGAAATCATCCCCACATGAAGATATTTAAACTGAACTTCCCCCCAAGCAAAAAGAGCTAACTGTTGCCTAAAGCGACTTTCAACTATTGTTAAATTTAATGAAGTTTTTTTATCTTGATATGTATAGGCAATTAAACCAGTGATAACATTAACCATAAACAGTAGATCACAAACTTTTCCCCCAAGAGCGATGCCCTTGGCAACGGCTTAAGCCGTATCATTGGCAAATTTTGTATTCTGTAATACTTTTTCTCAGCCACCTTTCAACAGTTTGGCTACACTCACAAGTTGTATTGAGTTAACATGTAGCGACAGTATAATGGATTTGCTGTTGGATTATAGCACTATTCATTACTTTTTGTGTCTTATCTGCAACTATTTAAAACAATTCTAGTTTGTCAGGGGGCTGAGTATCAGGCGGTGTGTCGCGGTTTAAGCCGTGCAACAGGCACTCTACCGTCTACGATCGCTATCCCCGTCGGTATGAAGTCTTTTACGTATTTACCGGAAATAATAGAGACTAAAAAGATACGAGAGTGTGCTGTATTGGTCATGGGTCTGTGTGGCAGCTTGACCCCACGCTACACTGTGGGGGATATTCTACTTTATCAAGATTGTATTTATCAGGCAAAGCTTCTCAGTTGCGATCGCACTCTCACTGCACAGCTAGCCTCGCGTTTACAAACAGAGGCTTCTTTAGTCACAGCCTTAAGTTGTGATCGCGTGATTTGTCATGCTACAGAAAAACACCATCTCGCTCAGATTTCTGGGGCTGATGTTGTCGATATGGAAGGTTTTGGTATCCTAGAATTTTTCCGTCAATCTGGGGTAGCAGTGGCAATGCTACGAGTTGTAAGTGATGATTGCTACCATGATGTACCAGACTTAACTCCAGCACTAAACTCTGATGGTTCGCTTCAGCCTTTGCCCTTAGCGATGGCAATGCTTCGACAACCGATTGCCGCGACTCGACTGATTCGCAGTGCGATGCTTGGATTGAAAATCTTAGAACAAGTGACAACTTTGCTGTTTAGCTGACCATTTTTTGAACTGCCTGCTGAACAATCAGATTCTTTGCTCATCAGGAAATATCGCAAGTTCGCTTTCTGGATCAAAAAAGTGAATTTTCTCTATAACCAGAGATAACCACAATTGCTCGCCAAGACGTATCAAGCGATCCGGGGGAACTCGTACTTGCACTGCACTCATAGCTTTTTGAAAACTAGGCTCGACAAATTTGGTAGACAGATAGATATCGTTACCCAGGTTTTCGATTGTTTCTACTTGTACCTGCCAATTTTTGGTAGCAGGCACACTTACCACTAAGTGTTCTGGGCGAACTCCTAAAATTAGAGTCTGTCCATCGTATTTTTGTAAAGCAGTTTCCCACACGGATGGTAGTGTCAGACGAAAATCTCCATGAGTAATCAATCGCGGAGCATGAAACTGTACTGAAATAAAATTCATTGGTGGAGAACCAATGAATTGAGCAACAAACAGGTTTGCGGGACGGTTGTAAAGTTCCAATGGAGAAGCAACTTGCAGGATTTTACCTTCACAGAGGACAGCGATGCGATCGCCCATTGTCATTGCTTCGGTTTGATCGTGAGTCACGTAAATCGTTGTTGTACCTAGCTGGCGTTGCAGTTTCACTATTTGGGCACGGGTTTCAGCACGGAGTTTGGCATCTAAGTTAGAAAGCGGTTCATCCATCAGAAAGACTTGGGGATTGCGTGCAATCGCTCTTCCCAATGCGACTCGCTGCCTTTGGCCACCAGATAACTGCTTAGGTAAACGATTGAGCAATGCTTCAATTTGTAACAGTGACGAAACATTCCGCACTCGTTCATCCACCGCCCGTTCTCGCTCAGAAATATAGTGTAATCCTTTGGGAAGCGATCGCGTGAGTCCCACAAGTAGATTCTCAGCCCAACCATGTAAAGACAATGAAGGG
>CAZZVG010000358.1:0-6406 GCA_964657295.1 Iningainema sp.
TCTAAACTGGAAGTATAACTGAAATTTAGTTGTTAGCGGCTCATTATCCCAATACGGTCGGCACAAATGGTACAACAACTTACACCTGTAACATCTGACACGGAGTATGATATTATCTATCCCGAAAGCGACGGCAAACCAATGGCAGATAATACCATACAATTTCGCTGGATTGTGACTGTAAAAGAAAATTTAGAAATCTTGTTTGCTGCCATTGCCGATGTCTTCGTTGCAGGGGATCTACTTTGGTATCCAGTGGAGAAAAGTAACAAATGTCTTGCGCCTGATGCAATGGTTGTTTTTGGCATCCCAAAAGGAGACAGACGTTCCTACAAGCAGTGGCAGGAAAACAACATTGCGCCACAGGTGGTATTTGAAATCTTGTCCTCCAGCAACACTACCAAAGAAATGGCCAACAAACTCCTGTTTTATCAACGCTATGGAGTGGAGGAATATTACATTTACGATCCCATAAAACTGGAATTGACTGGGTTGCTGCGCTCAGGGGAAGATTTAGAAGTCATCGAAGAAATCAATGGTTGGGTAAGTCCCCGTTTGGGAGTGCGGTTTGAACTTACACCTGATAAGTTAGAAATTTATCGTCCTGATGGACAGCGATTTCTGACTTTTGTGGAATTGGATCAATTACGAGAGCAAGAGCGTCAACAAAAGGAAGCCGCACTTCTCCAACTTGAGCAAGAACGACAGCGTTATCAAGATTTGTTAGCCCGACTGCAAGAAAGAGGAATCGATCCAGAAAATCTGTGAATCATAATCATAAATTTACTCTCCAATTAGAAGAACCTTGGACTTGGGAAGATCTTGCACCACCAGAAGATCCATTAGGAGAACTTTCTGATTTTGAAATGGGATTACGACGTTTTTGCTTTGAATGTAACCATAAAGTATTAATAGAGTTCAGGGATGAAAGAAAATATGTATTTTTAGCTCCCGATATAATTCTTATTCTCGAAAGTCTCCCCAAACAAATTTCAGAATTATTAGAAGGTAAAACGATTGATATAGACTTCCCTGAAAGCTATATGTATATCGAATTTATACCTGATGGCGATAAAATTTGCTGCACTTTAACCAAGTTTGGCAGTAACCTGAAACAGAAGCACTTTGAGTTGCATCAAACTCAAGTATTAGGAGAATTAAGAAATTTTTTAGATGAAATCATCGAGATTGAGTTGAAAGGGGAAAACTAAACGACTGTCCCAAATTGTAGCCCGTACAAATTAGCGTACACTCCCTGTTGAGCCATCAACTCTGCATGGGTTCCACTCTCAAGAATTTTACCTTGCTCAACGACGAGTACAAGGTCTGCGTTCGTTACTGTGCTGAGGCGGTGAGCGATGACAAAGCTGGTGCGATCTTTGAGCAGTCGAGCCAGCGCCTCCTGAACTAGAGCTTCGGTACGAGTATCAATGCTGCTGGTGGCTTCATCTAAAATCAAAATCCGAGGATTAATTAAGACGGCTCGTGCAATGCTCAACAATTGTTGTTGTCCTTGACTTAGGCTAGTTCCCTGCTCTCCCAAACGAGTTGCATATCCTTGGGGTAAGCTTGTGATGAACTCGTGAACATTGGCAATTTGTGCTGCTTGTTCAATTTCCGCTTGGGTGGCATCTTTTCTGCCAAAAGCAATATTTTCCGCCACTGTGCCGCTCAACAAGATCGTGTCTTGCAAAACTACCCCAATCTCACGCCTTAAACTCGCTTGGGTGACACACCTGATGTCGATGCCATCAACAGTAATTTTACCACCTAACACATCATAGAAGCGCAAAATTAAGTTGATGATTGTGCTTTTCCCTGCTCCTGTCGCACCCACTAAAGCAATCATCTGTCCTGGTTTAGCATGAAAATTAACTCCATTGAGAGCCAACTGGTTGGGGGTATAGCCAAAACTCACGTTCTCAAACTCAACTTCACCCAGAATTGGTGGCATTTCTATTGCATCAGGCGCATCTTGCAGCAATGCTGGCTCGTCTAACAGTAAAAAAATTCGCTCTAACCCAGCTAAAGCTGATTGTGCTTGGGTATAAAATTGACTCAGGACTTGTATTGGCTGAAAAAATAGCTGAACGTAGATCAAGAAGGAAGTCACAGTTCCTACGGTTGCTGCACCAATAACCGTCAGATATCCTCCATAAGCTAGCACTCCTGCTGTTCCTACGGTGTTGAGAAAATCAATCGAGGGTAAAAAGGCAGCAGTAATCGCGACAGCTTGTATGTTCGCATCCCGATTCGCAGCATTGAGAGTATCAAATTGCTGAATATTTACTTGTATCCGATTAAACGCTTGTGCTTCCCGAACACTGTTAAGATCTTCCGACAACTTAGCTGAAAGTTGACTAATCGTTTGCCGTGTTGTGCGAAATCTTGTTCTCGCCCATGAAGCAAACAAGGCTGTGGCGAAAATCATCAAGGGAACCACGAAGTTACTCAGCAATCCCAATTCCAAGTTGAGCGACAGCATGGCAATGATAATCCCAATTAAGCTGAATAGATTGCCGATGATTTGGGCGATCGGAATTCCAAATGTCTGTTCTACAGTACTCACATCATTCAACAGACGACTCATCAAGTCACCTGCTTGGCTACGATCAAAGAAGCCCAAAGGTAAGCTTTGTATTTTTGCGAAAATATCATAACGTAACTGAGCTAAAAGACGTTGCATAATCCAAGCAATCTGTCTAATTTGATATCTGACGATTAAACTACCAGTGATATAGATAAATAAGAGCAAAACTAGTATCTGCATTAACCCCCGCCAGTTTCCACGGGTGATAAAATGGTCAATTGACCAACCGATAAGAAATGGTCCTGTGGCTAAACACGTAGCACTAGCTACCACCAATCCCAAAGTGATCAAAATATCTTGACTGTAAGGGCGAAAGTATAGTAAAAATCTTTGCAGCGTGGGGTAAGAAGTTGATGTGCCTTCTGATAATTTGAATTTTTTATTGATCATTTTGAACGTGGATTTATACTGAGATTAGTTGATTTTGAATCAGTCATGAGACGCTACTTGTCACCCTTGCTCCCCCAAAGGGGTACGCGAACGTGTTCGTCGTTAGACGTGGTGTCAGGGTGCGGTTTTGTAAATCCGTATTCTTCTAGAGCAAAGGGAGTAACCATTAATAGCCCTCCGATAGTGTCGTGTTTATTTATACAAAATTAATGATGATTTTGAATTTGTGACTCTAAAATAGAACCGTACAAGTGACTATTTTGCATCAACTCCTCATGGGTTCCCACTGCAACAAGTTCTCCGCCATTAATCAAAAGAATACGATCAGCGTTCTTAACTGTACTGATCCGTTGGGCGATTACAAAGACTGTACAAATTCGATTCCTCATTAACTTGTCGAGGGATGCAAGAATTTGCGTCGCGGTTTTGGCATCTACCGCAGATGTGCTATCATCCAAAATTAAGATGCGGTAATCAGTGAGAAGCGTGCGGGCGATCGCAATCCTTTGTTTTTGCCCTCCTGATAACCCAACCCCCCGTTCTCCCACAATTGTTTCATAGCCGTCTGGCAAACTGATGATAAACTCATGAATATGGGCGATTTTAGCCGCTTCCATCACCAGTTCCAAGGGAGCCTCGGGGACTGCATAGGCAATGTTATAGCGGATGGTGCCGGAAAATAGCCGAGTTTCTTGGAAAACAATCCCAATGTGCGATCGCAAACTTTGGAGTGTAAAATCACGCACATCATTTTCGTCGATGCGAATTGCTCCGGCTGTCACATCGTAAAAGCGGGGAATCAGGTTCACAAGGGTACTTTTACCCGAACCAGTCATCCCTAAAATCGCTATCAGTTCATTCGGTTTGGTTTCAAAGGAAACGCCTTTTAGGGCATCATGAGTGGCACCAGGGTAGCGAAAATACACATCCTCAAAGCTAATTGTCAGACTACTAGTGTTAAAAGGGATTGCGTCAGGGCGATCGCTTATTTCTTCTTCAGTATCAACGATCTCATACACTCGTTTAGCCGAAGCAGCTGCTTGAGCAATCACTGACGAAGCAATACCAATCTGCACAATTGGTTGGAGAATTATAGCTACATACGAGTTAAAAGCGACTAATTCACCAATAGAAAATCGCCCGCCAATAACGGCGCTTCCACCATAACCAAGCACCGCTAATGTCACAAGATTATTCAACAAAAATATGAAGGGGAAAACGTTAGAGAGTGCCTGAATCACTTTCAGGTTAGCGGCAAGAACTTCCTGATTTCTTTGTGTAAAGCGTTCAACTTCCGCTTCTTCTCGGACAAAAGCTTTGATGACACGAACTCCCAGTAAGTTCTCTTTCAAAACTGCGTTTAGTTCTCCTAATAACTGTTGCTTTCGCCCAAAAAGCATTGCAGCTTTAGAGAAAAACCCGACTAACAAAAACGCTGCCGCAGGTATCGCTGTAAGTGTAATTAACGCCAATTGCCAGTTCATAACTAGCAAAATCACAGTAATTGTGACTAAAGTCAGGAGAGAACTGATAACTTGAAGTAACGTCGTACTCACAAAGGTGCGAATTTGGTCAATATCCGTCGTAATGCGCGTTAACAGTTGCGCGGTTGGAGCGCGATCATGATAGCTGAAACTGAGGTTCTGAATTTTGTGGAAAATCTCATTCCGCAGCTTGTAAGCAACTCCTTGTGCTACCGCTTCTGCCCAAAAACCCTGCCCAAAATTGGACAATCCTCTGGCAAGAGCCACACAAATTAATGAACTGCCTGCTTGATAAACAATATCTAAGTCTTTTTTAGCAATACCTTGATCGATTCCCCACCGGAAAAACTGTGGAGTCAAAGCATTAGCAGTAATCAGGAGCAACAAACTAAGCATTGCACCTAAACTCATCCAACGATACTCGTTGAGATACCCCAAAGCCCTTTTGAGCGATTGGATTGGTGAAGGGGACGCAACATCAAGTTTCATCAAGGTTGTACCTCGTTTCTTTTATAATTAATTTTGTAAACTGTAAAATCTCATCTGCTGCTTGCTGATACCCAACTGTTGCTTGGACATAGTTGTATTCTTTTCTGGAACGGTGAGTAGCAAGTCATACGAAAATTTATTTGTAAGCACTTACTTATTAATAAGACAAAAAAAGAACGCTTTCAGTTCAACACTTAAGTTGGTGCGATGCCATCCCAGAGGGTTTTCACTAGTTTTTCCACAAAAGTTTGAGGATTCATTTGCTTTTCGACTCCCATTTGTTCAAGAAAGACATAGTTCATTAACGCCCCAAGCAGCAGACGCGCTATGACTTCTGAATCACCAGAATTGATCCGCCCAAGTTGTACTTCTCGATCAAAGAACGTTGTTAAAGCTTTTAAATTCCAGACAGGAGGACAACCTGGTTTTCCGAACAACTCTGTTGAGGGAATTCCTGTAGAACGTAGCAAAATCAGCCGAGGAATCATCTCGCGGTGAAATTCAACGATCTCTAGAGAGATATCCATTAGATTCTTCTGCAAATCTCCTTTACCAACCAGAGATTCCAGAGTTCCAATCCAAGCTGGCTGCTCCGGAATCCCCATCGCCGCCAAGAAAAGTTTCCCTTTTGTGGCAAAACGCTTGAAAATTGAAGCTTCAGATATTCCCAACTGCTGGGCAATCTCGATAGTCGAGGCGGCATAACCTTTGCTAAGGAACGCAACGCGTGCGACTTCTAAGATGCGATGGTTGGTAATCGTGGCTGGACGCGCCATAAATAAGTAAGCATTTACTTATTTATAAATATCTTACAATTTAGGTATTGTCAAGAATACGCAACAGTTTAATGAGGAACTTGGAAAAATCCAAGCAATTAAGGAGAAATAGAGTCAATGGCTAACTATCCAAAGTTAACTTTTAAATACGGATGGGACGAGAAAGATGAAGAAGAGACTCCCATGAAAGGTTATAGAAGTGATGGAATCCTTGAGAATCAAGAGGGAGAAATGTATCGCGTCTACTTCATCGATCCCGTTCGCTTACAGCAAGACTTGGAAGCAGAAAGAGAATTGGGATCTCCTTTTTTGGCTGAACCTGGATTAATCATCTTACCCGAAGTTACCCGTGAAGCGATGGAAAATGCGGTTAGATAATTGTGGGAGCAAGGTTATTTTAAGTCTTTTAAGTCTTTAAAAGCAGATGCAAAAAAAGAAACGACCCGAAGTTCAAGGGCGCTGCTTTAAACGGATTTAAGCCCGTTAATAATCCCAATATTGGAGGCAAAAATGGTACAACAACTTATACCGATAACAACTGACACGGAGTATGATATTACCTACCCCGAAAGCGACGGTAAACCAATGGCAGATAACACTATACAATTTCGCTGGATTGTCACTATCAAAGAAAATATCGAAATCTTGTTTGCTGCCATTGCCGATGTATTCGTTGC
>CAZZVG010000359.1:0-6392 GCA_964657295.1 Iningainema sp.
GGGGAACGTCGGATTTTGTATGGGCGGGGTTTCCCCGCCCCTACGGTTTTTTCTTTTTCAACGCTCCAAATGATTCTGAGTAGGCTTTAGTTTGTCCGTAGAGTGCAGTCATAGTTTCTACTAAACGTGCTTCATCTTGATACAGTGTGCTGACTTCATCCAGCAAATCTTCTAACTGAGAGCCAAAAATTAGCTTTGTTTTACGTACAGGTTCGTCGTTCAGTAAATTCTTCGCCACCGTTTCTACCTGCTGTAAAATGTCGCTAATAGGAGCATCAACATCGCCCTTTAAAGCATCGTAAAGCGCCTGAGTATAATGTAAGTTGCTAAAGATTTCGCCATCACAGAATACGATTCCTGCGATATAGTTTTTCATCGTCCCCGTGCGCGATTCCTGTGCACCGTAACGTTTAGTACGTAGCACATTACCTAGAACGTATACAAAGCCTTCATAAGTTGAATCGCGCAGGGTTTCTACTGTAGGAAAAGTCACTTCTGGAATAACGTGGTCTAATTCATTGATACTGCTACGCATTTCCCCTGCTTCACTCATTGTTCCCCCTTCAAAAGGAGCGTTGAAGGTAAAGCTGCGATGCGACTGTTCGTAAGCACTCAAGGAAAAAGCAGAGTCTGAGTATACTTTGGATCGTTCAGACCCACTATCACCGATCGCAAATCCGTAAATGATACAATCAGGGCATTTCTTACAAGATTTCTCACCGTTGTATTCACAGGATTTATCTTTATTGGTTTCATCTGCGCTGGTAAGATTTAACCCACGAAGTAGTTCGCGTCCAGCAAGTCTTTCTGGAGTCGTTTGTTTGCGCTTGAACATCACTAAACGGCTGATTTGTTTTTTGCTTGCATCCGTGGTTCCTAAACCAGCTTGTGTTCGTGCAGTATTGAGGATTCCATCAGTTTGGAATACTGGGAATGATTGACTGTGACGCAACAAGATGAAGTGGATATACGAACCAGATGCTAAGCGAGGGAATGCAGATTGGAATTCGGGTTTTAACGTTGCGAGAATGCTCATTATTTTGCTCCTATGAATTGAAATTGATCTAGAATTCAGAAAATAGTCAGTTAGGACGATTTAGCAGATTTTTCTTGCAAAGCTAACCAACGGTAAGCAAATTCTGCACCAGATTTAATCCGGTTACGATTTTCTTGTAACAAAGCGCGATCGCCTTTATAAAGTTCAAGAAATAATTCACGGACACAGGTTGTCATAAACTCATGAATTGCAATTAGCTCTCGTTCCTTTTTTACGGATTTATCTATTGATTTATCCATCATTAAAGGACGTTTATAGACTTCTTGACGCTCCAAAGCATCCTTAATTTGCCCAGAAGCTTGCAAAATTAAATCATCCATATCAACTTCTTGAGGAACTGACAAAATCAGTTCCAATGCTTTAGATAAAGGTAGTAAAATCGTATGGCTAGATTCTCCTAAATTTGCTTGATAAAACACACGATACTGTTGCACAACTTTTTCAATTAACTTCATGATATAAATCCCTCCTTCTTTTGGTGAATCATTTTGACCAACATTGTTATCACTTCCTACCCATATTTGGGCATATTGCCAATAACGTTTAACTTCGTCTTGACTGGGTATATCTCGTTTATCACGTCGTAAACCCTCTACAGCCAAACAAAAAATATTGAGTACATTTGTTGTTACCTCTCGAACTGTTTTAATCAAATCTCGCCACTTGGCATCTGGTGGAGAACTGCGAGTATCTAGATGAAGGCTGTAGGCAATTAAAAGTCGCTGCATTGCATTTTGGAAATCCTGAATTCGCAAGGCATTAGACAATGCAAGTAAATTCCAAAATGATGCAGGCGCATCGAGAATGACAGACTCTTTGAAATCGCGATCGCTGTTATACAATGGTACGGAACTACTAGTAGCTATCACCTTTACTCCTAGCAATATAGGAAGTGATAAAGCCAAGAAAGCAGGTTGTACCCAGGCATCAGCCAGTGTTTTACCGCGAGTTGTTGTGTAGTTAATTGCCATAAAAGGCAAGTCTTCTTTGTTATATTTGTCTTTTTGGAAACGTCCTAATTCTGCTTCATCATTTAACCAATTCACTGATTGCAAGGCATTCATATTCATGCCAAGTTCTAACCATCGCTTGCGGACATCCCAAAGGTTTATCAGCTTCATATTGTTGACTAACAATTTGATAGCCGCAGCCGTTTGCGCTGAATAGACGTAAGCAGGAAAGATATATAAAAATACTGGTTGTTGTTCTTCTAATTTTCCGGCTGGAACTGCCCAGTAAGCTTGTCGCAATAACATTTCTAAAGCCCAAATTTTTGAAATGCCGCGTTTTATTTGTCTACCTCCAAGAGCATTTTTATTACTATATTGCTGCGGCTTAAATAAAACCACTGAATCCATTTGGTCTTCCGATGCGAACTCACCCGAACTTAATGAACAAATAGGTTGTTTAGCTACCTTCGTTTTGGCATCAGCATAAGCTGTAAATTCGGCATCAAAATCCGGATAATGACTTTCCCATCCTTTAACTTCTAAATATTGTGTTAAGTATTCATAAAAAATATTGCGGATCGGGCTAGCGTGTGAAGGCAGCAAGTTATTTTCACTTGCCCAGTTTGCTAAATCTTCTGCCCATCTTTCAATATTTTCTGAAACATCTTCTGGCTTTAAAGTTGCATGAGTAGCAATATAATATGCAGCAGCATGATACCATCCATAATTTACACCTCCTGACTGTACTTGTGTTTGGTCAGGAGATATTTTGTCTTGAATTCCTAATTTATGAATTATCCAATTGATGTATTCTGGCGAATCACCAAAAAACTCTTTTTGAGTCAGAAAAATAAATTCGGCAATTCTATCTGCACGAATATCTGCACCTTTACTCAGAAATTCTCGCTCAGTTTCAGTTAAAGACAATTTCTCCAAACGTTTAGGGGTAGCAGGGTCTTTAATATTTGCTACTTTGACCTCAATAACTCGTGGTAACTTGGGAATGAGTTCGGATGGGGAAAATAATTCTAAGGTTTGCGGTGCAACTTTTAAACCCTTACCATCTCGCTTAAAACCAATATCTCCACCCATCATTTTACTGGCTAAAATTCCACTTATCTGCTCCCAAATATGGTTTTGGAGTTCGTTAATATCTGGAGTTTTATTATCTGCAGGTGCAAGATAAATGACACCCTGAGCAAAGAATAAAATTGGCTTCCAATTTAATTGTCTGGCATAGTTCATTGTGGCGTTATGAATACCATTACTGAGAATGCCTATGGTATCTCGCAAGCGATGATAAACCAAATTCTTGTTAATATTTAAAAATCGCAGTTGTTCCCGTAAGCGTTGTCCTCCGGTTTGAGTATCGACATCTGCTGGATCGCTGAAATGTACGGCAATATCACCAAAAGCAAGTAGACGACGTAGAGGAATTTCTAATCGGCGACGGTCTTTAATTTTAGTAACGGGCCAGTTGACAGGATAAATATTTGTGCCGACTTTATTTTGCGTATTTTGTGCCAAGTAAGCAATTTCAGGTAAATACTCCTGCCATTCTGACCAAAATAAGTTAAATTTGAATTTTTCACCTAAATCACGACATAGATTAATAATCTCGTCAGTTTCCCAATTTTTTGGTGTTTCTTCGCCTTGACCGTTGCAATACTTGTTGTAATCGTGCAATGTTAATCCTAAACAAAGGAGATATTTTTCAATATCTGATAAAGGCTGATGTAAATGTTTACTAATGTTCCAAGCTGTTAGCAAGCCATTGAGAACATGAGCCAGTAAATTTTGATCGGCACGACTTGACCACTTTTGTGCTTTTTCTTGATCATAGGGGTCTCCAAGCTTCGATAATAATTGATAGTGTGCTTCGTAAGCACCACCCAAAGCTGAAATTAGAGCAAATTCTTGTTCTAGAGATGGGAGTAACTTTTCTACATACAAACGCAAGATAGGGTCTGTATCTTCTGGTAGAGTTTCGATGAGTAGTGTTTGGAGAAGAGTAGATATCATAATTTACCTTGCAAACCACTGTTTGCGTGCTGACTCCAAATCTTGCGAGTAAACACGCTGCAAATCTTCCGTCATGCGATCGCGCACTAATTCACTGACTTTCCTATTCTCTTGAGTCATCCGCGAAAACATCCCTTGGGCTTGTAATGCACCCCAACGCTGACGATATTTTTCAAATTCCTTGGGTGGGTCAAAAGCAGATGCGATCGCCGAAGCTAAAGTCTCTCGCGTCACTTCTTGATTGGGACTGAGTTTTTCTCGCAGTCTAGCCATCACCCAAGGAGTATGACCGGGAATCAAGATAAATGCTGTGTACACCTTAAAACCTGGATGTCTACCCAAACGTCCCAAACGCTGTGTCACCGTCGCTGAGTCACTACTTTCAAAAATCAACAGGTGAATTTTAAAATCCACACCAACATCAACAGCCGATGTACCCACAACTAAAACTGGTTGTTCGGCATCTTTCAAGGCGCTTTGCACCTCCAATCTTCGCTGTCTGTCGATGCGTCCGCTGATTTCTCGAACTGTTACCAGGGGTTACAGTTCATCCAGTAAACGAGTCACCTGACCAGCTTTCGCCACGGAATTAACAATAATCAATCCCCTCGCTTTTGATTCCGCATTGAGAATTTGCCCAATTGTGGGAATCATTTCCCTTAACCATGTTTGCGTGTCTGCATCTAGTGTTAATTCCACAAACTCTAATTCCACAGCTTGCAGAATTTGTCGAAACCCGTTCGTTTTCTCACTTGCATAAACCCCCTCAACTGCAGCAACCTTAAAACCTGCTTTGCGTAATTGTTCGATAAAATCGGGTTTTGGCGTTGCGGAAGTAAACAAAAACCGTCTGGGTCGAGATTGATTTTCCTGGCTGCGACGAATAAAAGCCAAACTATTTAAAGCCGCAGTTTCTTGATGACTACCAAAAATATGAAATTCATCAAAAACCCATAAATCTGGCCATTCCGCCAATACCAACGGTAGGAAATCGCTACCATAAGCTGGGTCACGATACTGGTAGTGAGTCATGTAATGGAAAATATCGGGGTTGGTCAGCAAAATTGGCTTTTGTTGAATTGCTAGCAGCAGTTCTTGGAACTTGTTACTCTTATTTGCTTGCTTAACCCGTCTGCTTAACTCCGCACCAAATAAACGGTCTACCCGTTGAGAAGCATCTAAACCAAACAGTGCGTTGTATTTGTTTTGTTGTTTGCCTTGGTCTTCCACCAGTTCAATTGTGGGATACGACCCCATCATGCGAAAATCAGGATTGATTAGTCCTGGTAAATTTGCACCTAACGTTTTACCATCACCTGTTGCAGCTTGATTGCTGATAATATCCGCATCCCCATGTATAATTTCTCCATAAATCGGCTGATAATGCAGACGTTAAGCAAAAACTTACCTGCACGATTCGCAAACTGAGAGACTGCGGTATCGAAATTGAAAGTGGAACTCACAGTCCCTACAAATTAGTTGAGTCAAATTTCCCTGTTCTGATCTCTAGCGAACAGCGAGAAGCCCTTGCACTAGCCGCATATTTTCTTGCTGATATGGGTTTCTCGGCACAAGCAAGCCAAATTCAACGCATTAATAATCTTACAGAATCGGACATTCCATCATTTGTTAAAGTTGATTTTAGTCCTCCCGTTGATTATAGCGATCGCAATTCAGATACTATTGTTCGGCAACTCCAAGAACGCTTTGTGCAACAATGTCGCTATACGATTCGCTATCAAAGTAAACAAGGAGAAGGACGTATCTGGGATATTGACCGTTCGGAATTGCGATTGCATGACGGTCTTCTGTACCTATTTGCATTTATCCCTGACTGGCGTTCTTGGCGGTTTGATCATTGGCACAACATCGACCAAAATCATATCTTCCGTCTCGATAAAATTGCTAGTGTTGGGGCTGCATCCGGAACCCGTTGGGTATCCTGCGATTTCCCAACATTAAAAGTACGCTATCGCACGAGTGGACAATTAGCCCACTACCAACCTCGACGTAAAGATGAAGTGGTTATTTCTAGCGACCCGGAAGGAAAATTCCGCGAGATCGAAACAACGATAGATTATTGGTTCTGGTTTCGCCAGCGCATCTTAAAATATGGGGCAAATGCTCAAATTCTCAGTCCCCAAACGCTGGCTGATGAAATTAAAAAAGAGTATAAGAAGATATGGGAAAAATTGTCAGCAGATGAAAATAGTAAAAATCAAAACTAAACTGACTCCAGAATAGATTCAACAATATGAGCAAGGCTGGGAACAACGCGAGTTTCAATCCCGCGAACGGGTTTCATTTATCAGGGTAAGAGCATCTCAATTAGGCTTGACACAAGGGATGAGAAGAATCTAAAG
>CAZZVG010000360.1:0-6354 GCA_964657295.1 Iningainema sp.
GGTTTAACATCAAGTACTTGACTCGCTTGCTGGAAGCCTATCATTGGATTAAAGTAGTGCAAGGTATGAAGACTGGCAGCTTGCACGACGGGATCATTGTCTTGTAAAAGAAGGAGCAGGAGATCGATCATTGTCTCACGAGTGGTAGCGGCAGACCCAAGCTTTGTTGATAATGGCATAGGCTGAGTTATGTCAGGCCCGTTTAATTGCTCATTATAAAAACCTCTCCGCGTCAACCTTAATAATGAGTCTTGTGTTTGTTGTAATGAAGTGATGACTCTGGGAGCTAAACACTCTCGCCATCTGGAGTGCTCCGAGTGCAGAATTTCTGTGATCGCATTTGCCGCAAAACCGCCGATTGAACCTGCAATCTGGACAGCCTCAGGAGACTCTCCCAACATTTCCAGGATACCTAGTAACTGAGTAGTTATGAGTTTTATCTTGTGCTGCACAGATTGAAGCAGCAAAAGATAAACAGATGCTTGCTCAAAGGGCATCAAGTCGTACAGCATTCCCTTGCCTACAGCCAAGTCTTGCAGTTGAGCCAAGAGGATTTCCGCTGTCTTCCGTACTGAAGCGTCTTGATCAAACATGTCCGCTAAGAGTTGCTGCTGTTCAACTGTTGTAATAGCATATTCCTGTCTCAATGTCAGAATTTGCTTTTGCTTGAACTCAAAGACCTCTGGCAGAGAAGTACCACTTTCCACAGATTTTAGGAGCAGCAACTCTATAGCACGTCGATAGCCCTCAAGCCGCAATTTGTTTTCGCGGCTGAGTTGAAGACGCGGATCTAGTAAGCTGACATCTTCCACCCCAAGTTCCTCTAAGACAGCGTCATGCTCTTCCTTAGTGACTTTCAATTGCTGACGCATATCTTTGAGAACGGACAAGCTCTCGGCAGAACGGATATTTCCCTTTTCTAAGGCTTCAAGCAAAACCCCTTTATAAACTCGCACTCTATCTGTATGATGAAAATTAGGCAGTACTTTTCCCAGAACATACACCTCATCTGGTAGTAAGTCTTGCAGCGAACGTCCTTCTAACAACTTTGACCAGTCTACTGCTAGCTTATTCAACTGCCGACGCAAACTACTTACCACACTTTCGCGGAAATAACGCTCTTTGTTCCGCCCTAGGCTGCGATACAGCCACGTGCCACTGAAGAGCGCCACCGACGCATTGAAGATTAGGATCACCCAGTTTGGCAGTAAGTTGAGATTGGGGCGACCCCCAAACAAAAAAAAGACGTTAAAAGAGATAAAGGTACATGAGACAAATAAGACGTGCAGAACCTGTTCTGGGTTGATGTATTTGTTTTGACGTTGCAGATACGCTTTATAAGCTTTTTCTAGTAGCTCAAAAGCAAAATAGCTAGCGGCAGTAAAAACAGCGAGAGTCACAGGCGCTGCAACTAACTTGGGGATAGGAATTGGGCGCTCAAAGATGTAAAATCCAGGGTTGAAGAGTGTGTGTAACTGTCCGGATTCATGAGTCCATGCGCCAGAGAAATAGTATTCCCAGTTGCCAGAGTACAAGTAGTAGTAGAAATAGAATCCTAGCATCAGACCAAAGTAACCGTAGAAAACTAACTTTTGGTCCGCTCTGGTAATTCCCTCCCAGTAAGAGCGCTCTGCGTCAATGTCGATACAAGGAGATTGACAACTAACACAAGCACTCTTTTGAATGCCTGAACTATCAACTGTCCTACAGGTGGATTGGGTAAGGCTTTGTGGTGATTTCAGGTGAGCGTCGCTTCCGAGTAAGCCTCGCGGACCTGTGTACAATATTTGTACAGGTGCCATTGGGCAAAAGTACTGACACCAGCTTCTCCCCTTAAACAAAAAACCCACGGTTATGGCGATCGCTATCGTCAATAGCAGGAAAAGCCCCAACGCTAGGCGATCGCTATTCACAAACAGGATGCGGATATTTAAGCCCAAGTAGAGCAAACCAAATTGCAGGTATAAGTAATTGCGTCCCAGCCAAGACTGTTTCTCAACGCTTGCCAATTCATAACGGACGTTACCTGTGTTTGGGTTCACAATCTTGCGCTGGCGTTGGATTCTCAATGCTCGCGGAATTTGAGAGAAAAAATACAATGGACAAATCCGCCGCCAAAATTCATGACCAAACACCAGCAAAATCATGATACTAATGGGCACAATCATTGCCCAGAAGATGCGTGCCCCCATCGCATAAGGTCGTTGTGGTAGACATATTCCCTGCACTTTGACACAACTTAAAGGGTCCAAGTATTTTTCTGGATGAAGATGAAATGGACTGATGAGATTACTGGGATTTGTCAACCAAGGTGAAATTGGATCGTAGAATAAGGAGAATATTAATGTGAGCCAGCCGACTGCAAGCAGCCACCTGACTGAGTGGATTTTTTTTTCTGAAACTTGATTAATCATATTTAGGAACGACAAATTCTGATTATGAATGTTTGTTCATTAATCATGATTTTTGTCAAGACTAATTTAGATGCGTTTGCCCTGCCACATTTTCCTTTGCCACTTGCTTGCCTCTGAGGAAAGCTCCGCAACTCAGTGGCTCCTGTTTGCGTCGCTTCTTATCTATGATATTTGCATTCAGTTGTTGTTCTAAGTACCTGTGCAAAATTAATTTCATACTCACATCGCCTGAAATGTTTGTCAAACAGTCATTCTAGGTTAAACAAATGTGCAATTTATTTTGCATGAGTACTTAATACCGTTTCTCTATGAAACTGGCGAAAACGAATTTCTTAGCCCCCCTTAAAAAGGGGGGTTGGGGGGATCTGAATTATTGGTAATTTGTGATTGTTATCTAACCACCATTAGCCAGATGTTGGAAATCTACGTATATTACAAACCGAAGTGCGGAAAGTGGTTTCTAAAACTAATTAGTAGCAATTCCTTGAGGGAAGCTATTGTTAATTGACGGGAGTGGTAAGGGTGAGTTAGGCAACTCAGTTAAAGTGCCATTTGAGTTCACTTGAAGAACATTTATCGCATTACCGTTAGGATTGGCAGAGTTGCGATGAACAACAACTTGCAGGTATTTTTCATCTGGACTTAGAGCTAATTGAGTTGCAGCACCAGTACCTGGTACGACTTCTTTGAGCTGCACTGTCTGAAGTTCTGCTGGTGAACTTGGGTTTGTAATATCCAAAACAGTAACGCTATTGTCAAGAGTGTTCCCTGTGTACAACCGAGTTCCAGCTTTGTTAGTAATAAACCAACAAGGTTGTTTACCCCCAATGTGTACAGCTTTAATAAAAGTCAGTTTCCCATCATCGTCATAGCTGTAAACTCCTACTTTATCGACTAACACAAAGCCAACATACAAGTATTTCTGGTTTGGATGGACTTGTAGTCCTAAAGGTAAAGGAGCTAATTCTGTTGGATTGGGAAATTCTGATAATGGGAGAGCTTGTGGTGAAGCTGGACTATTCGTTAGAGTACCGTTTGCATTAATTTTAAAAGCCCGAAGTTGAGCGCCTGTGAATTCTGCACCAAAGAGCCTACCAAAATCTGGAGACAGAAGGCCACCAAGTAGGGATGAGGTTGGGCGTTGATCAACCAGTGTTTGGGTTGGGCCAGCACCTGCTGGCAGTTGCACAATAGAATTGGGAATTAGGCTGAGTTGACCTAGAGCATTGACGCGGTAGGCGGCATAAGTTGGGTTAGTATTAGGTGATTCTTGGTGGGGATCGGTTAGGTTTAGGTTACGGTTGGCAACATAGAGTACATCGTCATTGATTAATCCACCAGTTAAGTTACTCAACACGCCTTTGGCTAAACCCACGCTTTCCGGGTTGACCCCATTGCTAGGGAATGGAGAACCTGGTACAAGAGTTAGACTACCATCTGAGTTGATGTTAAAGACAGATATGGTGTTTGAGCCAGAGTTGACTGCAAAAAGCCGATGAGTTTGATGGTCAATAATCAAATTTTGATCGTTGTCAGCAACTAACGACTGAAAATCGTTGTCGGTAATACCATTACCTCCTGTAAGAAAAGGTGAGCCAGTGATTTGTTGTAAAGTACCATCAGTTTGACGTTTGAAGGCGTAAATACCATTACCTGCACCTGTTGGAATGTTGGTTTCTACGTAAACAAAATCATCTGTAGTCGTAGATGCATTCACAGATTTACCGATGTATCCTCCTATCACTAGGATGGCGCTCAAACTTGCGATTCCAAAGCTAATGAGCTTAGAGTTCAGATTCTTTTTAACTAGGTTCATAAATTTTTCCTGATGGATAGAAATGATTCTGAGTTGCAATACCAATAGATACCCCCAACCCACGCCAGTCGCCGCAACTTTGGAAATCAAAGTACTGCGCTGGCTCCCCTTCAAAAGGGGGCTGCCTGTAAAGAAAGAGAGAGAATTTCAGAACTGATTTAGGACTGCTATAGCAACGCCAACCTCAAGTATTAGAAACTAGAGGTAAATAGATCAGTACGAGCGAACTCATTGTAATCTGGGTTTTCACATACTTAAATCTGTAGCCTTCTTTTGGAGAATTGGCATAACATCGATGATGCACAATAAGCCTGTTTTTCAAGCGTTTAATTTGCAAAATCTGCCTCTCCCTACAGGATTACTTTTCACCGTAATTCCTCTAAGAGAATGAAATTGCCTTAGCTACTGCGGCTATTGCATTTAAACCGCTTAGCGATCGCTAAATCTAAACGATTCAAATTTATCAGAGTAATTTTTATGATGTCGTGACTCAGTATACTTAAATTATATTTTTAAATTCCATTTTGGAATACAGCACACTTTTGCGTGTAACCGTTCAGGGGGTATAAGTTTCCATATCGGATTGGAGAACGTGTCAGGGCATTGAAATTGTTGCGTTCTGTTAGTTCGGGGATGTTGTTAATGACACCGTCTAAAACCTGTCAACAAGGTTCGCGACACTCAGAATTCCTGTTGCCTTCTTTGTCGCTGACATTATAGTAGTCTGTCAACCTAAAAATAACGGGTGAAAGCAACTTCAGACAACCATGTAGACTTATGTACGAGCACTTGCTTTTTACTGTCGTTTGTGCGAATATATTCTTTGACACCTATAAAATACGGTAAATTGATAAAATTTAAGTAAATTAAAATCAGACATCAAGAAACCACAGTAGTTGTAGCGGTTAAGCAGGAAAGGTTAAATCTCGACAAACATCAACAAATCTAGGTAAGCTCATCTCTTGCCCACTTTTCCACCAAATTGGCAGTTGAGGCAGATGCAGATTGTGCGATACCTTACGGCAAGCCGAGTCTCGCTCCAACTGGAGCGTTCGCTACGCGAACGTCGCTAAAGCGTCTACGCCAATTCTGGTGCAGCAGCTTTTTACCTGTTTTCCGGTAGTGATGCGATCGCCAAATCTAGGGAACTTTACTTATAACGTTATGTTCAGATTTGCCCCTGTTCCCGTGGAAGCTATTAGCTATATAAGCTATCAGCCGGATTAAACTGGCATGGTGGCACCAGTAAGATTGTATCTTTACACAATTCACTCCGAAGCGCTGACTGCTGATTGCATACGTAAAGAGTGTGAACTAGTTAGAAAAAGTTTGTTATGACAGACATCAAAAAACTAAGTGATCAGTTCAGTGCCGCCGGACAAATCACTCCTGAAGAATTACAACAGGCAGCAAAAGAAGGGTTTAGATCTATACTAAACCTGCGTTCTTCTCAAGAGACTGGCTTTCAAGCTGACGAACACGACAACGCACTAGCCGCAGGACTTGATTACGCTAACATTCCATTAAATCCTTCAGAACCAAATCAGGAGTTGGTAGATAAAGCAATTCGAGAAATCGAAGATTTACCCAAACCAATTTTAGTTCACTGTGCTGCTGGAGCTAGGGCAAGTGCCATTGCCCTAATTGCTACTTCAATTCAAGGCGGTTTGACAAGAGAGGAAATTAGCGCCAAAGCTAAAGAAATCGATCTGAAATTAGACCAACCTCACCTAAAACAATTCCTACAACATACTGAGAATCAGGCAACAGATACAGCAATTCGTAGCGAAAGCATCAAAATCCCCAATGGTGATTTACAAATAGATGCTTACCTATCAGAACCTCTTAGTGAAGGAACTTTTCCAGCAATCATTGTGGTTCAGGAAATTTTTGGAGTGAACATTCACATTCGGGAAGTCACACAGAGGTTAGCTAAACAAGGCTATGTAGCGATTGCACCTGCAATCTTTCAACGGATTGCTCCTGGTTTTGAGACTGGATACAGCCCCGAATACATCCAGATTGGTAGAAAATATAAAGAACAAACCAAAGCCGATGAAATATTAAGCGATATTCAAGCAACCATCGCCTATCTCAAAACTTTGCCAAATGTGAATAGTGATG
>CAZZVG010000361.1:0-6341 GCA_964657295.1 Iningainema sp.
AAGATATGTACCGTCAGGGAAAAGCACCAGTGGCAGGTATTGAGTATCACATCTAGCGTAGGTCAGTAGACGCAATGCTTCGTCGGACTCAACGTTTATCCACTGATAAGAAATATGATTGCGAGCTAGGAAATCTTTGACTTGATGTGATTTTGACGACCAACGAGAACCAACAATACGAATGCCTTCAAACGGTTGGCGGAAAGATCCCTGCCAAGTTTCCAGCAAATCGTTAAGCACTGGATATAAAAGCTCTTGAGGAGGGTTCCATGGCTTTGACAGGTAATAATCAATTTTTGCCTTATTGATGGCATTGATAGCCGCATTGGTATCTGCATATGCAGTGAGCAATACACGTTTGGTTTCCGGAAAGATTTCCATCGCCTGTTCTAGGAACTCCACACCTGTCATCTGCGGCATTCTCTGGTCAACTAAGAACAGTGCGGCTGCCTCGTTGCGCAGTTTCAATTTTGTCAGCACCTCTAAAGCCGTCGTCGCTGAGTGGGTTCGCAAAACTTGGAAGCGATCGCCATATTCATGTCGTAAGTCATATTCGATCGCTTGTAGAACTTCTAAGTCATCGTCTAATGTCAATATTACAGGTTTAGCCATAAATTCCTCGAATCCGCTACTTTCAGCAACAACCGCAAACGTAATCTTCTAGTTAATCGACATGGATTGAAAATTAATTATGCGTTTGTTTAAATCCTTGGTAGGGGCGAACACCTGTTCGCCCCTACATCATTTCGCTTGATGTCTAATGTTCAGGGATTTTATTTCAACAAGTGTGCCATTTTCAATTCGAGAGCGTCATAGTTCTCCAAGATGGTGATTCCATCACAGAATGAACTTTTCTTAAGGAAATCCAATACATGCTCAGTCGCGCCAACTACATAGATATTAACATTGCTGCCCAGCTTTTGCTTAGAGAAAATAAGTGCCCGCACACCAGCAGTAGTAATACATTCTAGGTCTTGTAGTAGCAAGACAAGGCGTTCGACTGGCTTTTCTGTTGCTTCGACCAACGCTTCCTGAAAACGACCCACAGCACTGGCATCTAGTAACCCCTTCAAGGAGACTTTAGCCGTACCATTAGAGAGTTCCAACAAGGTTGCGTCAAAAGACACCTGAGTAGGAACAAGCCTCACGCGAACTTTCAATTCGTCTTGAGTCGATGGCAATTTGACGGTTAGACTTGAGGCATCAAAATTGGAATACTTTTGCCCGTTGATCCAGACATCGCCAATTCGCACACTACCTGGTGGCAGGATATCTGGTGCAACCCTCAGGATATCGTCCTTAAAGCCACCTGGCTTCGGCTTGAAGTACAAATCCATCGGCTGCTTAGTAATCAGCAGGTTTGTATAGACGCAAGCCAAATAGGCTAACTCGAAGGAGTGGTAACCGCTCATTGAGTGGCTGCCTTTACCACGCTCAGTTCCTAGTAAGTAGGGAATTCCATCTGCCAGAACATTGAAGTAGACACCTCCAGCAACGTAATCAAGAAACCAAGCGTTATAGAAACCTGCGGCTTCACGTGCCCAACGTTGATACTCCGGTTTTTCAAGTGAGCCATTCAGAATGAGATAGGCTAAGATAGCTTGTTCCTGTTGCCACCAAGCTTTGCGGTTATGCCAAACAAAGCGGTGTACCTCTTCTCCTGGCTTGAGGATGCGTTCAACGACATCGTACCACCCTCCACGCTGCTGGTCGCTACCGACAGCAGGCATGATTTGTGCAATTTTTTCAGCTAGGGCGATATAGTTTTCTTTTGCTTTCAGGTGATTCATCCGCATCAGGTTCCAAGCAATCTTGAGGTTATGACCTACCACTGCTCGATCCTGCTGCCATCCCCAAGTTTTATCGTGGCTCCAATCCTCATGAAAACGTTCCTGAACAAATGGGCTATTGTCATAATCCGGGAACCGCTTTTCAATGGTGTCAAAAGTGTATTCCAGGAAATTGGCGTATTTGTCTTCGCCAGTTGCCAACCAAAGATTAATCAAATAGGCTGGAGCATGATCACCAACAGAGTTCCAGTTCTTCTTAGCACGGTTGTGACCCAAAGTTTCAGAGTAAGGACTCAGAGTAATCGGGTCAATGTGAGAGAAAAATCCTCCAGATTCCTTTTTGTCAAGGAAATAGCCGTTAAATAGATTGATGGTCAACTCAATGTCATTCAAAATGCGCGGATCGCCGGTGACTCTGTAAGTCTGGGTAGGACCAGCCAGCGCATAAATTTGCTCATAAGCAGGAATAGCGTCATAATCATCCCCAAATTCTGAGGAGAATATTTTCTGCTCGCTGCCATCTGGCTTCACCTCAATAGCGTGATACCAGTAGCAAATCCCTTCGCCCTCATCCAGAAAACGCATGTGTTCGCGCAGGTATTCAGTACCTTTTTCCGCAGCCTCTATGTAGCGATCGTCCCCAGTCATCATGTAAGCTGTGGCAAAACCGTAAACCAAGCGGGAAATGGTGTCAGTTTCCTGACGATTGCTATCTTCCTTGGAACCAACTAAGCCAAGACCAGTACGATAATTACGATAATCAATTTCGCCATCCTCGAACTGGGCTTTTAGGTAGAAATTGGCAAGGCTTTTGACTTGCTTAACCCACCAGTCTTGCCTTTCAAAAAGATAGTCATTTTCTTTTCTGCCAAGAAAAACGATGTGTTTAGCTTCAAACTTGTATTCACCCGCCTGAGGATAGAAAACGCCATACGCATAAAGATAGCGATTTGCAACGAGCATATTACTCATTTGGCTGGTGCAATCAAAGTAAGGCTCATCCAGATTGCGCATTAGCTCTGCATAAGTCATTGAAGTCAGTGCAACTTCAAATTCCTTGCCATCTGACGTTCTGAGACCAAAAGTACCATTATCTCCCTTGCTAGAATCAAACTCGGTAACATACCCAGCGATCAAATCAGAAAACGGAAAGTTGATGTTATTCATGAAATGTCCTTCTCCGAATGTCAAATTTATGATGTGGTAACTATTTTGAAATGAGAACGACAACGCTACGGCTTTGAACAAGACATACATCGTCTGAAACTTTAGTCTCTTTCCCCGCTTCCACAATATCCAGGGGAGAAGGCTGAGCAGTGTCTACGACTTTGTACCATCTCCTACCTGCAACAGTAGGAATTTCAAATTCGAGCGCCTCCCAATACATATTGAGCATGACGTGAATATCTGCTGACTCGTCAGAGGCTCCCAATGTAAAAGCGATAACTCTAGCATCAGGGTTATCCCAACCCGGTGTGAACAACTTTAGGCTATGCCAAGAGATGTCTGCTAAACCGCGCCCATTAACTTCGCCATTGAAGAAGTTGCGGCGGCGTAATGATGCAGTGCAATAGCATTTACGGAAATTAATCATCAGCTTGAAGAACCTGTAAATATCAGCATTCTTCTCGACAAGATTCCAGTCAAACCAACTAATTTCGTTATCTTGGCAGTAGGCGTTGTTGTTGCCCTGTTGGGTGCGTCTTGTTTCATCACCAAGCGTAATCATTGGTACGCCTTGGGAGAGTAAAAGAATGGCTGCAAAATTCTTAATTTGTTGCTGACGCAATGCATCAATTTCTGGATTATCAGTTTCGCCTTCAGCGCCACAATTCCAGCTTAAATTATCATTGATCCCATCCCTATTGTCCTCACCATTAGCTTCATTGTGCTTGTCATTGTAAGAAACTAAATCATTTAGAGTAAACCCATCATGACAAGTAATAAAGTTGACGCTGTTAATTGGTAAATGTCCGCTTGCTTGATAGAGATCGGCACTACCTGAAAGTCGCCAAGCAACTGCTCCAACTAGTCCAGCATCTCCTTTGACAAAGCGCCGAACGTCGTCCCGGAAGCGTCCGTTCCATTCTGCCCAACGATATCCTGGAAAGTAACCAATCTGATAGAGTCCGGCAGCATCCCAAGCTTCAGCAATAATTTTCGTATCAGCCAGAATTTCGGATGTTTCAATTTGCCATACTATCGGCGGGTGAATCATCGGTATTCCGTCTTGACCACGCGATAAGATAGAGGCTTCATCAAACCGGAAACCATCAACGTGCATTTCTTTCACCCAAAATTCCAGGCTATCCACAATCAACTTTTGCACTATAGGATGGTTGCAGTTGATAGTATTTCCACACCCGGAGTAGTCCATGTAGTACTCTTTGTTCCACGGTACTAAGTGATAGAAGACGCTATTCAAAAGGCCTTTGAAGTTGATTGTCGGACCCTCATGGTTTCCCTCGTCAGTGTGGTTAAAAACCACATCCAGGATAACTTCAATTCCTGCCTTGTGTAAAGCCTTCACCATGTCCCGAAATTCCCTGATTTGGTTTCCTAATTCAGGGTAAACACAGTAAGAGCTTTCAGGTGCGAAGTAGCTGTGTGGGTTGTATCCCCAGTAGTCTTTTAGCTGTTTACCGTTAACTTCTCTAACAATATTCTTTTCGTCAAAGTCAAATATTGGCAGAAGTTCAACAGCTGTGATTCCTAAATCTTGTAAGTAGGGAATCTTCTCGACGATTCCAGCAAAAGTACCAGGATATTTGCAGCCTGAGGAAGGTGACCTAGTAAATCCGCCAACATGTAACTCATAAATGATGCTATCACTCATGGGTCGGTTGATAGGATGGTCATCTTCCCAGTCATAATCCGATATATCGATGACTACACTGCGCATTGAGGTGGCTAGGTTGTCTTTTGACCCTAAAGCATCAACGCGATTCCAAAGGGTGTTAGAGTTTGATCTAGCGTAGGGATCAAGCAGTACTTTGTTTTTGTTAAAACGGTAGCCAGCGTTGTGTAAATCTTGAAGCCCTTCAACACGATAAGCGTAGCCAGCGCCAGGTTTTAACCCTTTTACATAAACGTGCCACAAAAGAAAGGTTTTATTGTGCTTTGGATCTAACTCAACAATCTGTATGGGTTCCAGGTCATCTGGTCGCTCAAACAACAGCAGCTGCATAGATGTGACCCCGTCCGCAAAGATTGAGAAATTGACCCCATCTTTGTCTAACTTGATACCCAGAGGATGTGCACATCCTGGTTCTACTTGGTACTTCTTTGTAGCTGATTTGGTTTGAAGTATAGGTGTTGTTGCAATCATTTTGCCTTTCTTCTAACTCTATTAATAAACTTGCTATAGTGCAAGATCATTGCACTAAGAACACTTGGTACGGCGGTTAAAGTTCAGGTATTGTGGAATGTCAGAAATGATTTGGTGTTTCAAGACCTTTGATATTCATTTTTTCAGATCTCTGTTTACAGGTAGTTTTGAGGAAGAAGCTAATCCCTTATTTGATGTGTAAGCGATCGCAGTGAATCTTATCTGATAGAATTGCACTAATTGTTGTGCCTGTATGAACTTCTAGATAAGCCTCTGGCGGCGCTTCAAACCAAAAACGTTGTCCGGGGAAAATAACTCGTTCAAAGTACCAATTGGTAACATTTTCGCTCCTAACTACCTGTATTAGCCTAGTAGTGTTAACGTAGCTACAGAGAATTAAATTAGACTGCTTAGAAGTTAGCAGCGTTTTACTTTCCCACATAAAAGTCTTGATTCTTTAACCGTGGTTTCTCTTACCTAGTAGCTACCTGCAACTGCTGCTGTTCAATAGCTTTTGAGAAGACGTTCATGAAGTCGATAACTACATTAGGATGTTTTGCTGTGATTAGATTGCGATCGATATGTATGTTCTTGGTTCCATCGCCCTCATAAATAATAATACCTCCTGCATTTCGGACATCACAAACGATGTTATGGGCACAAGTGACTTCTCGATTCTTAAGCAGTTCTGGATCGGCACAAAACAGCCAAAGGCTATGACAGATAGTTCCAATCTTTAGTCTATCAGCATCCATAGACTTTACAGCTTTTCGGAGAAATCTGACGGCAGGAGATTGGTTGGGTTCACCGGGTTGACTATTTTCTTCATAGCGAAGACGATCCATAGCATAGGCACCGATGAGAATAATACCTTCATAATCGGTAGGCTCAACATTGTTCACTTCTACTGTAACTGTGACTTGTTCTATTAAGTCAATTCCCTTGAAGATCAGTTGTTTTTGGTTCCAAAGATGAGATATATACTCAACTTCATATCCATTCTTAGGAAAGAAATCATTAAATGCTCGGAATTCAATTTCGTCGAAGTGATCTTCAATGAGGATACCTATTTTACCCTTAGTTTTAGAAGCTGTAATTGCCATTTTTTTCTCTCTTCTGAACTATTTTGATAACTTTTTAGTCAATGCAGTTTCTTCGTTATTTGCCAGATTTTCTATTATTGCTTGACCATTTGTAGCAATTCATCAGATGCAAAAACATCA
>CAZZVG010000362.1:0-6333 GCA_964657295.1 Iningainema sp.
CTCGAAACCGTTTTTTCTTTTTCTTTCTTTTGCCTTTTAACTTTTAACTTTTGCCAAGTTCTGTCAGAATCAATCAGTAGGGGATTCTGACTCCTTCTTCAACAATTAGTATCCTCATATTTTGTGCCTAACCGCGTTAACCCACGCATATTCAAAATATTTACGATATAAACACCTTCTTATTCTCAGTTTTTATCGCTCTTTCAAGGGGACTGGATTTTATACTGAGTGATTAAAAATCATCATTTTTTTTTTAGGTGTACAAGATGTAAGTATTGTTAATCCGCGATTGTCGTTGTTCAGATTTTACCCAAGTGAAACAGACATGAAAACCAACCATCATTACAATCACAAAAATCCTAATGTATTTGGTGAATTAAACTTAAAAATTACCTTGAATATTTTTGTTTTTTCTATTGTTGTTTCCAGCATTGCAACAGTAGTTCATGCTTTAATCCCAAAAGACTATAAAGACACTTTAACTTTTGCTGCTACTACATTTGCTACAAGCGTTGGTGGTTTAGGTACTTTTTATGCTTATAGGAATCTTAGACAAAGTAGAAATTCTAAAGTGATAGATCGAAGTTTATTGTATCTTCAACGCTGGAATGATGCACAATATTTACCTTTGCGAGAAGCTTCATTAAAAATTTTTGAAAAAATCCGAAAGCTACCCCCTGAGGAACAAGATAAATTTCTGATCGACTATTTTGAGACAAATCTTCTAGAAAAACAAAAAGTTATTACTATTCTAAATTTTTTAACAGAGATGGCTGTCTGCATTGAATATGAACTTCTTGATGAAGAATTTTTGAAGAGATACTTCACCGTAATAGTACAAGATTATTGTGATGACTTTCATGCATTGATCAATCAAAGAAGAGGAAATGGATACAGAAAAGAAGTTTACAAATCTCTAATTGAATTGTATGAAAGGTGGAGAACAATTGAGAAATAAAACTTATTTGAAATTATGTAGGGGCTAATGCCCCTAGTCGTACACGGGGCATTAGCCTCACGCAAAGACGAGGCAGCGAGCATGAGGCATTTTCCCACGCCCAGGCGACTGCCGTCGCAAAGACGCCAAAGAATTATGTGTAGTCACGGCGAAAAGTGTAAATTTATACCGAACTTCAGCAGTTTTCGCACACTGGCATTTGCTGACAGCATGTGCTGCAACGCCAGTAAACTTGTCCCGAATTTATGTGGCGGAGTAAAATATCTGAACAACAAGGGCAAGGATGTCTACGCATTTGAGTGCGACTTGCGACTTGTGCTGTCGGCAACTGCCTTGAAAATCTCGATAAAGCTTCCATTTGAAAAACCCTAAATTACTAAACGAAAAGTGTTGCTAAAAATTTTTAGCGCTCGTGTTTAGTCCTACTTTCTAGGTTAGAATAAATAAATAGGGAATAATAGTAGGAGATTTACCCAATTTTTAATTCCCTATGGGCATGACATCATGAAAGCGGGAAAAGTCGATGCTGCGTCTGCCATCTTGTGTCCTTGATAGGATATCTACAAACCGCATATTGCGAAGAATTTCCCCTGAGACAAAAGAATGACGGGCATGAATAGTTTGAGAAACGGTTTCATCCAGCCCGGTAAACGTTACCAATATTTCCATATTATCCTCATACATCCTGTCTGGTGTTATACTATACAGAGGGCTATTTTTGTCAATTGGATGCATGACTGTCCAAGTCAGGGCGAAAAGTGGTGATTGACTGCGAACTAGTGGCAAATCGTAAAATCGACGCATCACCTCTCCTTCTTGAGTAATTTCACTGCTGACTAAAGTCACGGTAATTTGTGCTGCTACAATCCAGTTTTCTCGTTTGTTGGCTACCCGAAACATCAAATTCGGTACACCATTATAGGAGGTAATGACTGCCACACGGCTGAATTGTACTCTGGCTTTGGGAATGGAAAATCGAGCAAACATTAGCCCTGTTGCCATTGCAACTCCTAACATTCCCAATAGCGCTTCCAGCGTTACTAAGGTATTCGCGTAGTATGTTTTGGGAGACAACGAGCCGTAGCCGATAGTTGCCATAGTTTGGACGCTGAAAAAAAAGGCGTCAAGGAAGTTGCCTTGTCTTGCGTTTTTAATGGCATCACCTCCTGCCAGATATGCTGTAGCGAACAAGGCGTTGATTGCCACATATCCGGAAGAAATGAGCGCAAGGAACTTAGTCCAAGAAATATTAAGTAGTAAATGATACAAATCATCCCAATGAAATCTAGGGACTCCTTTACGCACAACATTAAAACCTCCATCTCGGTTCATGATTAGTGGAGGTGGCGCTTTTCGACGGATTCTGTTCATCGATAATAAAGTTGCTTGAGTTACAGTTGAGCGCAATGAAAAAAGTTATTGTTTAAAGTATTTTGAACTCAACAAAAAAGGTAATTTGTTGCTAATTGTCAACTTTTTGTATTAATTCTACATTTTAACTGAGGCGATCGCCAACTGCCACTGTACTTATACAGCTTGAGCGTTATTTGCCTCAATTTGAGTTAAGTCCGTCCCCCTTGAGGAGGTTCCAGTAATAGCACTGAAGGAAGTCGTTCTGGTTCTGCAAGTCTAAGCAATCCGTAGCCTATACCTGCCAATCCTGTCATCAGCCCTGGTGTTTCAACTCCTAGAGGAACGCCACAAAGCCAACCATTCTGATTAATGCTTTCTAGAATGATACTGGCAAAGCGATCGCTTAAAGCTCTGTACTCTGAATCATTGAAAGTTAAGTTAGCTTTTACAAGCAAATCCAAATTGCCCAAATCTCCATGACACAGAGAGTGGTTGTGACCAAAGCCGTATGTTATAGTAGTTTGTAAAGCTGAGTTAATCTCCACACGAATTTCCGCATCATCCAGATAGGCAAGAGAATCCAATCGCGCCAGTCCAATTCCTGTGGCACCATTACACCATGCTGTCATAAACCCACTGTACCGCTCATCCCCACGCAGATCCAGCCAATTTCCGAGTTCTGGAGAGAAAAGACTGCGTTCGTAAGCCATCGCATCGAGTGCCGCCTGTAAAAATCGCTCTTCCCCTGAGAGTGCATATACTTTAAGTAACGCCCATGCCATTCCCGCTGCACCGTGAGAAAATCCAGCCAGAGGTTGTTCCCCAGTTCCTTTTGGTCCTTTTTGCAGCCAACCGATTCCCGGATCTAGAGGTTTAGCTTCAGCAATCAAGCGATCTCCACACCGCACCGCAGTACTCAAAGTCTTTTGAGAGGCTCGACAATGATATAAACTGAAGAGAGCGCCAATACAGCCAGCGACACCACCGATGAGATCTAATCGCTCATCCTTATCAATAATTTCTGGCAAAAACGCCACAATTTCTTCGGCTTCGTCTAACAATTTTGGTTGATTCCAAAGGGTGCTGATGTGTGTCATTGCATAGATTACTCCACCCCAACCTCCAAAACCGAGAACTGACATTTTTTTTCTTTGTTCTATTTGAGATCTAACTGTAGAGAGTGCCGAAGATGCCAGTTCGGTGTAGCGAACTTCTTGAGAAAGATTTCCAAGATAAGCTAAAAACAGTGCAACTCCCGCAACCCCATTATAAAGATCGACATCGAGAGGAACCAAAGACCAGTAGCTGTCATTTATCAATGATAAACCGATCCAAGTCGCATCTTCCTCACCGCGTATTGCCAACCACTCCAAGCGATCCCCAACCGCACAAGCCGCAGCTAAGAATTGTTCGCGACTCGCTATTGTCTTTTGTTCAGCAATGTGGTAAGTAGGCATGAGTGCTTGTTCATCGCCCATGGCTAAAGTGCTAATGGCAGCACGAGTAAACCATATTTGCCGTGTTAGATCCTCTTGACTCATGTTTTGCAAGCGGAAGCGAACCAAATTCATACTTGGTTCGTCAAAAAAATTAACGAGTTTCTCCTCAGCAGCAATCCACAAATCTTGTGAATTAGGACGTGTCTTAAAGATTGGAATGTCTCCCTGCCATAACTGTTCGCGTTCGTAAGGAATGATTTTTGCCAACGTAGAGGTATAATCGATATCATACCAAAGACGCTCGAACAGGCGATCGCGATCAAGAGCATCGCGTAAAACGTCAGGATGAAAACTCTCACTCAGCAAAACACTGTAGAAGCGAGTCGAACGCATAATGACACGTACCTCATCTTCTGCAAAGCGGCTCAAAGGACTATCTAAAGCCAGTAGTTCATCTCGATGCTGCCAAAGCAACTGATAAATGTTCGTAAATCCAGTCACCACTGCTTCTGTATAGTCAATCGCGTTAATACCAGAACTATTTAAAGTAGGCAGATGTTGGTTTCCGGATGTTTCCATTTGCCGCCGATCCACGTACAATGCATCTGTGCCTTCATTTTTTAAATACGGGATTTTGTTCGGAGTCAGTTGCCCCTCTTTTGCCGCTAAACCACTAATGTCAATCCCCTCATATGCATCACTAGATAACAACCGCTGCGGTAGCAAATTCACACGTAAAACAGAAGTAAATATTTGATACCTAGCAATTTCATCTGACTGAGTGAGGTTATCTCTATGTACCCGTGGATGAAAAAGTGCTTCCAAATCAACTAATATCGGAAATTCGCCGGAAGCAATTAAATTCTCCGAGTGAAAATCTGTTGCCTCCAACACGTATAAAAGCGCCAAATATCCACCTTGACGTTGATAGAAACGTTGGATTTCTTCTGGTGCAGAACAACCAAAGGCACTGACAAATTCCACCCAACCATAAGTTCTGCGATCAAGAATTTTTAACGTCTGAAATGGCGGGTGATTGCCTCGATCATTCATCCAGTTGAGAAACTCTTGAAAATGAACATCAACAGCAAGCGATCGTGGTTTGTAAACGACTTGAAAGCCAGAACTAAATTTGGCGATTAAAACAGAACGTCCTCCTTGATGAGTATCGCCAATTCCTGCCTTTAACTCTGTCAGTAAACCGGGATCTTGATCTGAAGTGAAGGTTGAACAAATTTCATCCCAGTCTCTTCCCAGATGTTGGAGAAACTCCAAACTAAAAGTCACCCAGGAATCAATACAAATCACCATTTGGCGAGCTAAAACAGGATACTCTTGTAGTAAGGCGATCGCAGTATCACGCTGTCTTAGCAGTTCTAAAAAACTTTGAAATCTTTCTTCGGGTGTCTCTCCTGACAATTTTCCTTGGAGGCGAGCGACATGAAGTTCCAAAACCATCGTGCGGCTTAACTTACCAACCAATTGCATTGGTAAATGAGCAAAAAGTATATTTTGGATGCAACTGGAATCAAACGGCAAGTCAGATCTCGTCTTTCGTAAAGTTTGGATTCCCTCATGCAAGCGTTTACAGCCTTCAGCAATCAGCGGCTCAATGAGATACATCAAGCCAGCCATCTTAGTTTCTGCTAATAACTCTAGGTTTGGCAGTATCTGGGTAGAGGATAAATCGGGAACAGAAAAAGCTCGCTCAAGCTCTACTAACCATAAAGGTATTTCGGCAACAGAATTTTGCTCACTAAGTAGATAGAGGAATTCACTCTCAGTAACTTCATCTACTGCAAGACGTTGAGCAAACTCAGAATCTGAATGACTGGCAAAAATCGGTTGTGACTTCCACTGCTTTAACTTTTGTTGAGCAAAGTCAGATGAATGCGGAATTAAGTCTGATTTCTGCTGTAAAGATGTAATGCGTTCTTTTAAGGTAGTAGCCTTATACCAAGCAAAATTCTGAAAGAGCGATCGATCCACAGTACAAATCTCATAAATTGCTGAGCTATTTCAGTTACTGCCTATTATGGAGAGTTCCATTCTCGTGGAACAATGCAACTAAGACTGAAGCAACAACCGTTACATACATTTGCAGTAGTTCCCGTGCCCGTACCAAGGAGCGTCAAGCCCAAGCCACCGTTTTTTAACCCACCCACTATCGATTCCATCTCGTTCTCTGACAAATCGATGATACCTGCGGGGTTTTCTGGCAATTGGGAACGCTGTTCTTCACTCAAACTATTGCGGTAATTTTCATCTTTCCACGCACGGATAATATCGATATTTGACATTGGTTTTCTCCTTAATATAAACGACCTACGTATTCTGTTTCAATTCAGGCAAGGCAATGAGAATTTAGATGCCTTTGCCTTCATCTGCCGATCAATAGCTCGGATCTATTCGGATAGCGCAAGTTGCATAAACACAACAGCCATTACATACATTCGCAGTAGTTCCCGTCCCCGTGCCAAGGTGCGTCAAGCCACCGTTTTTTAACCCACCCACTATCGATTCCATCTCTTGCTCTGACAGATCGATCATACCTGCGGGGTTTTGTGGCAATTGGGCACGCTG
>CAZZVG010000363.1:0-6330 GCA_964657295.1 Iningainema sp.
GTTTAGGAACGGTTCCAGCCATGCTACCAGAAGTTTTTCTGGCGACGGAGAAATAGAGAATTTGACTATTCAAGTCACTATGTAAGCCTTAAGACTGTTTTGAAGGGTATAGCTGATTGCTGCGGGATCTACCTTAGGGTTATGTAAAGTTCTGAAGAAATTTTATAGCCTAATCGTAGAGTTTACTAAAGCATAAAGAAAAAATTTATATGACAACCGACATTTCTAGCGACCTTAAGAAGAAAGTGAATGGATCGCTTATAACTGGTGTTCTTGTGATTGTTTTGGGGATTGTGGCGATCGCACTACCTACTTTCTCGACGATTTTTGCAGAGACTTGGTTTGCTTTGATCCTGATCTCCGCCGGAATTGCTAAGCTGGTATATGCGTTTCAAACTCGCAATCAAGGTGAAATCCCCAATGAAGGCTTCATCTGGCAGCTTTTGTTAAGTATTCTTTACATTGGCATCGGTGTGATCCTGTTTGCTAACCCTTTCAGAGGTGCCATCACGCTGACTCTGTTGCTTGCCAGCTTTTTGCTGACTGAAGGCGTGTTCGAGTCAATCCTTGCATTCCGGTTGCGTCCGCAACAGAACTGGACTTGGGTGCTGGGTGATGGGATTATTACCCTCGCGCTTGGTGCAATGATTTGGTTCGAGTGGCCCTTTAACGCACCTTGGCTGATTGGGACTCTAGTTGGTGCTAGCATTCTGTTCACTGGTATTTCCCGCGTGATGCTGTCATTAAATGTACGTTCTGCCTTGAATTTTCCCGACTCTACTACCAAAGCTTAACAAATAGGCATCAGTCTATAAGCAATCCGCGCATCAGTTGTGAACAATAAGATTCCCGACTTCTTAGAGAAGTCGGGAATCTTAGCATAAGCGATTTTCGGATAAATCAATAACAAAGCCCTTGGTTCTTTACTAAGGGCTTTGTTATTGATTGAAAAGTTTTTAAATCAGTACAGGATATTTGATGTGTAGCAAAAATCAATATAAACATTTCCTTTTTTAGTAATAAATTATACTTTTAAATAAAAAAATGCATAAAAGTACTTAGAAATTAAAGATTGATTAAATTCTTTAAAAAACCTCTTATAAATAGGCTCTAGGAACATAAGTTCCCCTTGCACAATTTTCTAAAAAAGTTAATATTGACACTTATTACTTCTCCGCATTTCTGTGGTGGTCTACACCTATCATTTTTTAGTTGATAGACCTCTATGACTTCTTGGCAGAGTCAAACTACGTTCACGACGAGGTTATGAAAATATCTTTACCCAACTCTCTAACACGACTTGCTACAACGCGGGAAACGTCCCGAAGTTCTGAGCAAATGTTGCCACCGCTCAGACTTCTCCCAATATTTTTATCGAAATCCGGGAAACATTCATTCAGTACTGGCTCTGCAACGCAGTGGCTCCTACCTACGCCCTATTTAATGGGAAAATTTTTGACTTACTTAGTAACAACAGGACTCTCTAGCTTAGTCTTGTTCTCAGGTATTGTTTTAGCTCAGAAGCAAGATAGCAATTGTTCTTCAGCTAACACAACCAACACAAATTTAGAAGTCTGTGCGGCTTCTTACCTGGGTGGACAAGGCGACAATAATGGCACATCTATAGAGATTGCTCCCGACAAATCAGTGGTATTAGGAGGAACAATTATTGATAACAATTTTGGAGTGACTCCAATCAACTTACAAGCAGGAAGCAGCAATAGTTCTGGAGGTAATGGAGTTATTATTCGGATGAGTCCAGAAGGCAGACATATTTTGTCTGTGACTAGACTGGGTAATACAGTTGACGATTTAGACATTGATCGCACAACTGGTAAGATTGCTGTCGTTGGTGATTTTGGCTTTGCCGTTATTGGTTCTCATGGGGAACAGGTGCTTTGGAGTCAGGATCTTGGTTCTGGTGGAGGTGCTACATTTAGTCATGGTCGCAGAGTCGCCGTTGGTCAAAATGGGGCGATCGCCGCTTTATTCAACAGGCAAGTCACTGTCTTTGATGCAGCTAGAAACCAGATTGGTCAGTTTACTCCCTCAGGTAAGTTTGTTGAGGATGTGGCGGTTGATAGTAACAGTCAGACAATCATTGTCACTGGCTACAGTCAAAAGAATGGGGGCGGATGTCGTCAGTTACAAGTTGCTTTTATCCGGGGGTACAGTTACACCGGTCAGCTCAAGTGGCAAGATTATGATTGGACCTCAAACCAAGCTTATGAAACGAATTCTTCTTGTGCCGATACTAGGGGAGTTAGAGTGGCGATGGGCAAAGATAACTTGTTGTATTTTGCAGGTGAAAGTTCTGGAGGTAACACTATTTATAATTATGATTCCAGAAATTTATCTCAAAATGCGCCAAATGTAACTTTTGATAAATACAACACTCCTTTCAACACCAAATCCAATCAAATCACTTACTATGCGAGGTTGAATCCTGCAACGGGTGAAATTTTGAAGGCACAGTTTGCTTTGGCGAGACTTAGCAAAGATCAAGGGAATACGATTCGCCCGAAAGCGATTACTGCTGATGAAGATGGTAATGTTTATATTGGTGGTATAAGTGGCTACAATATGGCCAATCGCAATGCATTGAGCATTTCCGGTCAACCGCTTGGAGCATATTCTGGAGGTGACTGTTTCTTGCTGATTGTTTCTCCAGATTTCAACACCCGCAAAACCTGGACAAGCTGGACTGCCCAAGGTTCTACTACAAGTAGCGGCACTGTCTATGGTGTTAGCGCGGCAGCAGGAACAGCAGCAGTGGTGATGACGACTGCTGGGCAACTAGTCACACAGAATCCAATTCAGAGCCAACTAGGCGGTGACAACGATGCTTTTTACTCAGTCTTTCCAATACCGTAGTAGTTACAGCAATTTAGGCTATCACTTGCCGTCGCCTCTTCATGCAAGTTTACAAGTATTCGCTTTTAGTTGATGGCACGACTGCTACTTAGTTTCAATACACGAAATATGACTTGTGGGTGATAAAGTGCTAGAGGAGATTTGAGGAACTGCATAATCTCCAAATACAAGGTATGCAAATGAGAATCACGACGGGCACTGGCGATCGCCTGTTGGTTGTACCAGGCGAAAATTTTCCCAACTAAATTGGGGGATTTACTGGTTCTACCAGACGTTGTGGGAAAGCGTGAATCCATTTGTGTCGCTAACATCCAGTGAAAGGAATTACTTTTTGCCAAGCTTTTTTGGAAGCGCGAGACATTTAAGTTGCCATTACTGAGCCAATCTTTCAGAATTATTGCCGATAAAGCGCTCACTGTCATTCCTTGACCATACACTGGACATAAGGCACAAACTGCATCGCCTAAAGCGACAAAGCCAGGAGGCATCTGGGTTTTTTCATAATGACGCAGCCGATTTGCCGTTGCTCGATGGGCAATAATAGGTGAAATAGGTTCGGCATCTTTGATCGCTTCATAAAACTTGGGGCTAGATAGACTGCGGGCAAATTCCAAAAAGCCTTCATTATCCAAAGGGGGAAAATCATGCCCGTAACCCCCAAGGGTGGCAATCCATTCCCCACCTTCAATTTTTGCTAAATATCCCAACCGCTTATTGTTAGGGGGTTCTTGAGAAATCAGCATCACCTTCCAGTCATCGGTAAAACCCTCTGGCTGTTTGTAACGTCTTGTTGCATATCCTAAAAATGGGTTGACAACAGTTTCTTGTGGTGCGTCAAAACCTAAACTTTCCAACCACTGCGGTGTGTGAGAACGACGCCCGGCAGCATCAACTACCAGGGTTGCCGGAACGTCAACACCATCGCCGGCGATCGCTTGTGTACGTATCCCTGTTACCTGCCTCCCATTTGTCAGCAACCCAATAACGCGATGTTTTTCGACAAACTTTACTTTTGGGATTTCCGTCAGTCTTTGTCGAATTGCCCATTCCAACAACGGACGAGAGCAGGTAAACGAGACAATATCCGAAGGTGCGACATCACTCAAACTCCATTTTCCCTGTACAAAATTATGAAACTCCCGCACCCAGTCAATGGAAAGCGCTCCAGCTGCACTCAAATCTGAACCGATACCTGGAAAAAGCTCCTCTAAAATTCTATATCCTCGTGTCAATAAGACGTGAGGCTGTGGCGATTGCGCTACACCTTTACGCACTTCGGGTTGTAAAGGCAGTTGATCAGTTTCTACAATCGTTACCGATTCAAAGCGATCAGCAAGTACACGCGCTGCCAGCATTCCCGCAATGCTACCCCCAATCACAACAGCATTCTTAAAGCTCATGCTCACAGTTGCACCTCCAAAGAACGTGTTTCCTCAAACTTAGCTATTTCGCGCCCTCGCCTCCCACTGAATGACTTTTAGGAATCAGTGGCGAGATATAAGGCGGGAGATAACGAACGCATTCCCGACTATCATCAATTTTTGAGTTGATACGGGAGTGGGATGGTTAAGTTATCTCCATTTGTAATGTATCGATCAATTCATCTATCACCTGAGTCATTGTGTTCTCTTTTATTGATACAACTATCTCGCACGGATTTATTAAGGATATTTCATCAAAATTAGAAATTAAATAGTTTAAACTTATCTATAGTTGATACGTCTGTTGCCAAACCAACAGCGCTAATTGCTTATAAAAATTCTGACAATGGTGGTATATCTACCCATTTTGAGGTAACATTTGATTCATGGCAGCAATCCATCAACAATTGGGAATAAACTCCTTCAAGCAAGGATGGAATGATCGCCTCACCTTTGTGAATACCTACCAGCCAATGATCCACAACTCTAATAAGTGCAGAAATGCGTCCATCAGCATAATTTCTGGGAAAGACTAACCGATTGGGAATCTCTATTTGCGTCAGTGGTTTACCTGTCTTAGAACCCCAAACATTGAACCCATAGATGTAGTCTTTTTGATTTTCACTGCCTAAAATCAAAGTTCCGCGATCGCCATAAACTTCCATCCAATGGGTACGAGGTGCATGAATCACAGCACTGATTGAAACTTGGCAAGGTGTCCCATCAGCCAACTCCAGCATCACCATACAAGTATCATCAGAATCCACTGGTCTTAATTTATCACTTGCCGGGTCCAATCGTTGAGGAATAGCAGTACTGAAACGAGCGCTCAATCTACGTACAGGACCAAATAACCAGTAAATATAATCAAAAATGTGGGAACCTAAAGATCCTAACACACCGCCTCCTTGATCTTGGCGCGAATACCAGTTCCAAGGACGCAAAGCATCAGCACGCGAAGAACCTAACCAATCAATTCTAATCAGACGCTTAGAACCAACATAATCATCTGACAAGAGTTCGGCAAAAAACTGCCAGCCGGGAACAAACCGAAACTCAAAGTCTAAAGCCGCACTAACGCCTGCTTGCTTTGCCAACTGATAAAGTTCTTTTGCCTCGGCGGCATTTAATGCTGTTGGTTTTTCCAGTAACAAATGTTTGCCAGACTGTAGCACTGCTTTCGCCATCTCATAATGCAAGAATGGCGGTGTGGAAATGCTGACTGCTTGCACTTCTGGCAGAGCCACAATATCTGCAATTGTGTTGCAGGCGTGAGGAATGTCTTGGGATTTTGCGATTTCTTTGGCTTTATCTAAATCGCGGTTGTAAACAGCAACCACCTGAGTCAAAGGATGAGATCGAAATGCCGGAATATGGACTTTTTGCCCAAACCCTGTGCCAACAACTGCAACACCAATTACATTCTGATTCATTTGCTCTTATATTGTTAACTCCCAAACCGATGTAAGTTTCTCCCTCTCTCCCCCTCTCCCCAAAGGAGTCTTAAAACCTCAGTATTTCTCGGTCGTAGTTTTCGGGTAGGGGTTCTATTTCCCAAACTATACCTTCACCGGGTTGCAGGGCAACATCTACAAATAGTAATTCTACAGCAGTTGTGGCGACATCTTCGTTATTGGGAAACGGCTGTAAATCTTCCGTCAGGAGTCTAAGTTTAAAACCGCCAGGAATAGATGCTCCCATAATGGTGTTACGCAACTCAAAGTGCCATGTTGATTCTCCCTCATTTTGTGGTGTAATCGTCAAGTCGTACATTTGACCTGCAATCACCAGTTGACGAGACATGGCTACCCGCGATTGTATTTCTTCAACACTCCGCACTCCAGCCCCACTTAATTGTAAACTTAAGCTTCCCCAACCGATCGCTTGCCCAAATTGAGAAACACCGCTCTCAACCCACTCCAGGATCGACCATTGTTCTTTGTGTCCCAGGCGTCTTTGATATAAGCTTTGTCTCCAACCGCCATGCTCAATTAACGCCCCCCACATTTGAAAAGGAATCTCCAACCTGGGTGTT
>CAZZVG010000364.1:0-2940 GCA_964657295.1 Iningainema sp.
CTATCTCACCCCTGAAGCTAAATCCAAATTATCCAGTACAATCCGTGCTTTAAGAGAACGTTTGCTCACTGATTTGCAAAACGCCATAGAAAGCACCTATCGATTATCAATTACAACCTTAAATAAGGCGGGATTAGCAGAAGAGCAACGGGTGAAACGACAGCGCTTGGAACAATGGCTGGATGAGCAATCCCGTAGTCAGGGTAAAAGTAAGAAACAAGAAAATGAGATACGCGATCGCTATTTGAAGACAGCAGTCAAGCTGGCAGCTGCAACCTTGCTCAATCGGCTGGTAGTAATTAAGCAGATGGAAGCACACGGATTAATTAAACCTGCTGTATTAACGGGAGGTTGGCAGAGTCGGGGTTATCGGGAGTTTCGAGATTTTGCACCAGACTTGTGCAAGGATGAAACCGAGGGATATGGAACATTGCTGCAATTACTCTACGATGAACTGGCTCAGGAGTTGCCAGGTTTGTTTGGCAATGTAGGAGTGACAGCAATATTCCCAATTCCACCCAGTACCTTGAGAGCAGCAATTGAGGCTTTGGATGCTGCTGAATTAAAGGATGTTTGGCTGGATGATACAACTTTGGGGTGGGTTTACCAATACTGGAACGATCCAGAACGAGAAGCCCTAGATGCCAAACTAAATGGGGGTGGGAAAGTTGAAACCCATGAAATTGCCAGCAAAACCCAAATGTTTACAGAGCGTTACATGGTGGAGTGGTTACTCCATAACAGTTTAGGGCAGATGTGGCTGGCAATGTGCAAAAAGCACAGTTGGACGGCAGAGGTTGAGGCAGATGGAAATTTAGGTCGTTTGGAAGCAAGGCGCAAAGAGTGGCGAGAAAAGCGCGAACGAGGAGAGGTGGCTTTAGATGCGCTAATGCCCATTGAACCGGGAATTGAAGAAAATTGGAAATATTGGGTTCCCCAACCATTAACCGTAGATGCAGTCACTCATGCACCAGAGAGTGTGCGATCGCTCAAAATTCTTGACCCTGCCACTGGTTCGGGGCATTTTTTGGTAATTGCTTTTGGGTTATTATTTGCACTTTACCAGGAAGAGGCGAGGCATCGAGGGGAAAATTGGAGCGATCGCCAAATTGTTGAGTCGATTTTAGAGAACAATTTATATGGTGTTGATATTGACCCCAGGGCAGTACAAATTGCGGCGGCGGCGTTGATACTGAAAGCACGGCTGCTTTCTCCTCAAGCAAGTCCTAAACATCTGAATTTGGTTGCATCTAACCTTCAGTTGGCTTCTTTACCAGCAGATGATCCGGCGTTGGTGGAGTTGCGGCGAGAGGTGACAGAGGCGACGGGGATTCCGGAAAAGTTGACAAATCAGATTGTATATGAATTGCATGGAGCAGACTATTTAGGAACGCTGTTGAAGGTAGACACGGCGGTAGATACAGCAATTAGTGAGTATGAAGAAAGCTGGTTTCCGCAGGTGATTCTAGGTGATATTTTTACAGGCTTTGGTGAGCAAAAACCAGATTTCAACTTTCAGCAGACGAAAGCTTCTTTACTCGATAAACTTGAGCAATTTCTCTGTCGATGTACCAGTGGCGATGATTTGGGTTTGCGGTTGCGGGGTGAGCAGTTAGCAGCAGGTATCAGATTTATCCGTATAGTGCGTGAAAATAGTTATGATTTGGTGATTGGGAATCCGCCGTATCAAGGGACGAGTAAGATGGCGGATGCTGGGTATATTACAAAGAATTACTCTAAAGGAAAGGCTGATTTGTATGCAGCGTTTTTGGAACGGGGTTTGCAATTAGCAAGAGTTGGGGGTTTGTCTGCGTTGTTGACAATGCGGAACTGGATGTTTATTCAACAATATACGCAGATTCGAGAATGGTTATTGGGTAATGCTGATTTGCGAATGATAGGAGATTTAAATACAGCCGCTTTTGAAGATGTACAAAACTCAGAAGTTCTTGCTGTAATGATGAGCATATTCTTAAACGCACCACCTAGTGGAGAAATGAGTATAGCAATGCAGGCAACTCCGCTAGATGAAAATTCTTATGATAAAAAGCGAACAAAGCGGAAACAGGCAACACTTTTATCACAAGCAGGGCAATTTGAATTTTGGAGCGATCGCTTTGATGTTATTAAAGAAAAACCTCTTGTTTATTGGTGGGATAAAGATTTTCTCAAACGTTATGCTGAGACACCAAAGATTGAGGAGAAAAGCGAAGTCCGTGGCGGTATGCACACTTCAAACAACTCTCGATATGTGCGTAGACCTTGGGAAATAGAACCATATTGGTCTAGTAAAATAAAGTTTAGCGTAGAAAACGAGCCAAACATTAAGTGGGCATCTTACATTATGGGAGCAGATGGAGCAAAATGGTTTGCTCCATTAGATAACGTTATTTTATGGATAAATGCTGGCAGCCATTCCCGTATAGGTCACGAACATTTTGGTTCAAAAGGTGGTGGTAACGGTACTCCAAGCCGTTCTTTTTATTTCAAAAAGGGAGTGGCATATACATCAATCGGAAATATATTTTCAGCACGCGCTCATCGTTTCCCTGGAATTATTTATGTTGCTGGTTCATCAGTGTTTCCAAAGAACATAGCGAGTATAACCTGTTTACTCAACAGTATTTTAGGTTGCAACATTATGAAAGCACTGAACCCAACAGTGAATTTCCAAGTTGGTGATGTTAATGGGGGGGATCAAAGCCTTAACTGAACCGTATTGGATTATGAACCATATTCCGCACCCACAATTCTCACACTCTAAAAAAAACGGATATATTTAATACATAATAAATATTTATTTACGTAATAACCGCTTATGCCAGTTGCGATCGCACAATACAGACAAAGTTCCTCAAAACTGCATACTCCCTTCCCAGTCTAAGATTACCTATTTTCTTTACTTCTTTCTTGGCGTCCTTGGCGTCTTAGCGGTTCGAT